>JAPUKZ010000423.1 GCA_027295405.1 Gammaproteobacteria bacterium | reverse complement strand
TCCAGGTCGACCCGATACTTTCCTGGTAACCAGTCCAGGCCGCGCCAGATTTCTACGCCATACAGCTCAGTTGGTTGTTGTGCGGCAGGAAGCTGGCGCAGCGCTTCGATGCTGGCAAGCGCAGTTGCAACGTGAGTGCGGTGTGAATCCGCGAGGTTGTGCAGGTACACGACCCGGGGCTGGCTGGCGATGAGTATCTTCAGCAAGTCGGCAGTGACAGCCGCAGCCAGCTCGCTTTTCAGGGCCGGGCTGGTATAGCGGAGTTGCAGTATTGATGAGTATTCACCGAGGGCAGCGGCGCTGCGTTGCTCCTGTTGCCGTCGCAGGACTATCTCGGCATCACTGTAGTCGGCGTAGGGGCCACGGCGCGGGCTGCCAGCGCCATCGGTGACAACCACGCCGCTAAACCAGTACTCGGGATTCCTGTAGCAGCGGGCGATGCCAGGCCAGGCCAGAATTTCCAGATCATCCGCGTGCGCACCAATACCCAGGTGGGTGGTGCGGGCAAGCGCCGGTGCCAACTCGGTGCCGTCGGGGACGTAAGTGTCGGCGCTGCCGCTGTTCAGTTTCATCGCTGGGTAATCATCATACAAGGTCGATGAAATTTAGTCGCTGATGATTGGCAGGGTGATATTCTTGCCGATGCTCCGTAAGATGTGCTGCCAACCACCAGCGGGTTCTGCGATCATGATTCACTCCCAATTATTGGCGGATTGTCACTGGCTCGGTCGCTTCGAGGTCTGCACTGTGCTGCTGAACCGCAATGCGATCCTGCCCTGGTTTATCCTGGTTCCGGATACCGAATTGGAGGATGTCCTGGACCTGCCCAGCGAGCGGCTGAACCAGGTCACCGCGGAATGTCAGCGCATTTCCGGTTTTCTCAAGCAGTCGCTGGGATATTCGAAGGCCAACTTTGCCGGTCTTGGTAATGTGGTACCACAGATGCACCTGCATATAGTCGCGCGCTCCAGCGAGGATGCCTGTTGGCCGCAGCCGGTGTGGGGAAATTTGACGGAAACTGCCTCCTACACCCCCGAGACCCTGGCGGATTGGACCGCTATCCTGGTCTCTGAATATGGGCTGGAACCCAGTGGGCATGGCCATTGATCCGGCGACGCCACGCCGTGAAGGTGTGGTGATTGTGCTGCAGCGGGGCCAGCGCTTCCTGATCGGACAGCGCGCCGCCCACAAGCCTGCCGCCGGTTACTGGACCCAGGTATCGGGAAAAATTGAGCCGGGTGAGACCCAGGAGCAGACCGTGGTGCGCGAGGCCATGGAGGAGCTGGGTTGTCTGGTCCGGCCCTTGCGAAAGCTGCAGGAACTGCCATCGGCCAACGGTAAATTCTTGCTGCACTACTGGCGTGCGGAGATTGTTGAGGGTGAGCCCGCAATTTGCGACGATGAAATAGAGGAACTACGCTGGCTGACGGTTGCGGAGCTGCAAGCCCTCAGCCCGGTTTTTCAGGAAGATGTGGAACTGTTTGAAAGATTGTTGCGGGAGGAAGGCTAGGTCGTGGATGAGTCGCTTAATGTGTTTGGTGAGGAACTGCAGAGCTGCAGTGAGGAGCCGGTGACCGGCTTCTTCCGCGACGGTTGTTGCAACACCAGCGCCCAGGATCCGGGGTCGCACACCGTGTGCGTGGAAGTCACGGACGCGTTTCTGGAGTATTCCCGCTTTCGCGGCAACGACTTGTCTACACCCATGCCTGAACACGGTTTCCCCGGGCTGCAAGCGGGCGATCGCTGGTGCCTGTGTGCGGCGCGCTGGCTGGAGGCCTGCCAGCAGGAGATGGCGCCACGGGTCTATTTGCAACGTACCCATCAAAAAGCCCTGGAAATTGTGCCGCTGGAACTGCTGCGCCGGCACGCCGCCGACTTGAACTGAGGAGAGGCTTCTACCAGGGCCCTGCCGCCTGCGGCACTGATGCTGTCAACCAGCGCCTGCAGCTTGTCCCGGTGGCGGCGGGCCGGGCAGGAGATCAAACCCGGCTGGGCGAAAGTTCGGGTGATGGCCGCGCCGGTCCCATCCCCGGCGCCGACGATGAGCGCCAACCCGCGCTGATTGCTTTCTGTCAAAAATAAAACCGGATGAACTGATTGTTATAGGGAGCATACTTTGCTACCTTTTTTGGATCGCTGCAACACGCCCTGTGGGGCATCTGGATTTCAGCCGCCAGCGCAGTGCCGTCGGGAATAATACCGGCTCGGCGTATCAGATGGGGCTCCAATGGATTTATCTCTCAGTGACGAACAACAACTGCTCAAGGTCAGCGTTGCCAAGTTGGGTTGGCTGGCCTTGCCCTTCGCTGAGGAGGACGGGGGATTAGGCGGCAGCGCTATGGATGTGGCCGTGCTGATGGAAGAATTTGGTCGTGGTCTGGTGGCCGAGCCCTATCTGGTGAATATCGCTGTATGCGGCGCGTTCCTCGGTGCCGCGGAACCCGCCCAGCGCGAAGCCTTTTTACCCGGATTGATAGCCGGTGTGACCCAGTGGGCGTTTGCATTTGCGGAGCCGGACGGCCGCTACAATCTTGCCAACATCAGTCTGACAGCGTCCGCTGCAGGTGACGGCTGGCTGTTGAATGGCGAGAAAATTGCCGTTCTGAATGCCGGGGCCGCGGATTGCCTGCTTGTGACAGCGCGTACGGCGGGAGACCGTTGTGACAGCGAGGGTATCAGCCTGTTCCTGGTGGCAGCAGATGCGGCGGGGGTGACACGCACAAGCTATCCGTTGGTGGATGGCTCTGCGGGGGCCGATGTGAGTTTTCGGGATGTGCAAGTAGAGGAGGGCAGCTTGCTGGGCCAACTGCACGGCGGACTTCCCCTGGTAGAGGATGTTATTGCCGGAGCCATTATCGCCATGGCAGGGGAGGCCGTAGGCGCGATGGACGCCCTGCTGGAGCAAACGGTGGCATACACCAAAACCCGCGAGCAATTCGGCCAGCCTATTGGCAGCTTTCAGGTCCTTCAACACCGCATGGTCGATATGTATCTGCAGTGCCAGGCCACGCGGTCCCTGCTGTACTACGCGGCGATTGCGCGTGCTGAAGACCGGGCGGACACCTTGCAAGCCGCCTCCGCACTGAAAGTAAAAATGGGTGAAGCGGGCCGCTATGTCTCCCAGCAGGCCGTGCAGTTACACGGTGGCATGGGAATGACTGACGAACTCGGCATCGGGCACTACCTGAAGCGATTGCTGCTGTTGAACACCTTGTTCGGCGATAGCGAGTATCACCTGGAGAAGTACGCCAGGTTCTGAGTTTACTTGCGGCCCGAGTGGCGGTGAATCGCAGCGTCTTCATCCACCGAGTGGAAAATCTCCTCTAATCGGTCACCCAGGTATTCGATCATGCGCTGAACCCGCCTTTCCTTCTGGCTGACGATCTGGGATACCGCCATTCCCTCCATGACAAACTTGGTGATATCCATCGCCATTTCGAACAGCTCGCCGCGTTCGGCCCACTCGGGAAACAGGTGGATGTTGGATTCCGTGATGTTGGCGTCAAACCGCGCGATGGAGTCCTCGAGAATATGCTGTAGTTCCGGGTCGGTACGCCCGGCGACACAGAGTTCGTGATAGGCAATAAACAGATCGGAGCTGAGGTACTTCCAGTAGCCCTGCAGACCCTGACGATTGCGCTCGTCCACTGGCAGGTTGTGGGTAACTTTTTCAATATTGGCAGCGTACAGCGCCAGTAGTTTGCCGTGCAGGTATTCCACCGCCGCTTGAATCAGTTCTGTTTTAGAGGGAAAGTGATGCAGCATGGCGCCGCGGGATACGCTGGCGCGGTCGGCAATTTTGGCGGTGGTGGTGCTGGCGTAGCCGATGGTAATGAAACAGTCCAGCGCAGCATCCAGAATGGCATCCTTGGTCATGGCGCTTTTTTTGGCTTGCCAGCCGGATTGGTCGCGAGCTTTCTTGCCGGTCTTTGCGGGGGTACGGGCCACGGGCAGTCCTAGTTATTTACCGGTTAGTTTAGCGACAACGGGGGCGAATGGCTTTGTCGCAAAGTTGGCGGACTCAGCGTGCCGATCTATACTCGATTATCCAGAATACCAGTTATCGGATAAAATATGATCAGCTTTAAAGGCCGTCACCACCAGCGAGATATTATATTACAATGCGTTCGCTGGTACGTGGCCTATTCGCTGAGCTATCGCGATCTGGAGGAGCTGATGCACGAACGAGGTTACGCACTAGATCATAGCACCGTTCAGCGCTGGGTCGTACATTATGCTCCGCGCATCGAAAAAGCGTTTCGTAAAAACAAGAAACGGACAGGCCTTCGGTGGCGAATGGATGAGACGTACTTAAAGATAAAAGGCGAGTGGAAATATCTCTATCGCGCTGTGGATAAGCAAGGCAATACTATCGATTTCCTACTGACAGCCAGGCGTGATAAGAAGGCGGCACGCCGTTTTCTGAATAAAGCTATCGCTTCTAATGGTAAACCCAGCTTGATCAACATCGACAAAAGTGGAGCCAATACGGCCGCTATCAAGCAGTACAATAGGGATGAAAACAAACGCGTCAAAATCCGCCAATGTAAATACCTGAATAATATTGTCGAGCAGGATCACCGCTTCATCAAGCGACTAATTCGGCCCATGCTGGGCTTCAAATCATTCTGGTCAGCACGGGCTACTTTAGCAGGAATCGAGCTGTGGCGCATGCTGAAGAAAGGTCAGAGCAAGAGTTCACTGCCGGCATGGCAACAGTTTTACATATTGGCTCTTACAGGATAATTGTGCCTGACGATTACTGTTAGCTGGAATTGGTAAAGGCTCGCGACAGAGCCGGGCGGAACCCCCTCGAAGTCCTTCGAGGAGTAGTTGGACAGTCATCGCACCGCCCGAAAGTGTGCAAATGTGAGCTGACGTCGGGAATATCAGGCTATTTTTGATCATCCCGCTGAGGCAGGGTCAAGTCGCAATCCAAGTATGATAGCCTTGCCAGATGTGGCCCCCGTTTAGAGTCCTAACCACTGCTTTGGTCCTTCTTCTGCTGCCGCACCCCGCGGTGGCAGGCATTACCCTGGACGGCATTCTGGACGAGCCCGAGTGGCGCCAGGCCCGGTCTTTTGATGCCTTCGTCACCACGGAACCGCTGACCGTTGAACCGGCGAAATACCATACCGAGGCGCTGCTCTACACCGATGCAGAGGGGATCTACGTCGGCTTTCGCAACTACCAGCCGGCCGGGGTGAAACGGGTCCAGCGCCGTTTTGCCCGCGACACCGACATCGCCGCTGACCGGGTCTTTGTCGGCATTGATTTCGACGGTAACGGCAAATCGGGCTACGACTTTACCGTTGGTGCGGCCAATACCATCCTCGACGGGGTATTCAATAACGAGAAAAACTACTCCAAGGACTGGGATGGCATCTGGTATTCGCAGACCAGCCAGGATGATGAGTACTGGTACGTGGAAATTCTTATTCCCTGGACCGTGGCACCGATGACCCGAAGCGATGATACTGAGAAGAAGATGAACTTCTTTTTCGGTCGTATCGTGTTCGACGAGTCGCTGCGATTTGCCTATCCCGATGCGACATTTGCGCGCCCCACCTTCCTTTCGGACTGGAAGCCGATCTCTGTCCGCCAGGTCAGTACTTCAACCCTGGACTGGTTCCCCTACGTCACGGCTGGCCAGGACATTGAGGATGATAAAAGTGAGCTGAAAGCGGGTCTGGATGTGGTCTGGAGGCCGAATTCCGGCACCCAGTTTACCGGTACCATTAATCCTGACTTCGGCCAGGTGGAGAGTGACGACCTGGTGGTGAACTTCTCTGCCTTCGAGACTTTTTTTGCAGAAAAGCGTCCCTTCTTTACTGAGAACCAGGCTCTTTTTAGCAGTCAGGCACCCCTGGGCGATCGCCTGCTGCACACCCGTCGCATCGGTGCCGCCCCGGATGTCGGCGATGACATGGTGACGGATATCGATCTGGGGGCAAAGCTCTCCAGCTACGGAGACCTGCTGGATTACGGTTTGTTTGTGGTGCTGGAGGACGATACAGGCGAGAGTGACGGCCGCAGCTACCTGTCTACACGGGTGCAGTCGCGGGTCGGTGGCCTGGCCTTTGGTCACAGCCTGACCTACGCCGAACGTCCAACCCTGGATCGCGATGCCATGGTCAATGCGCTGGATATGGACTGGCAGAATAGCTCGGGTGTGCGGTTGCGAGGGCAGGCCTTTTACAGTGACGTGCATCAGGATGCCAATAGCTTCAATGGCCAGCAGCACCTGGACGCGCAGGATTTTGGGGGCTGGACGGAATGGAACTACTCCCCCAGCGATGAATGGCGCTATAAATTCTTCGGCTATTACTACGGCGATGAATTTGATATGAACGACATGGGTTTCCTCAAGCGCAATGACTGGTTACGGCTGGCGACCGAAGTGCGCCACGACGTCAATGCCTACCCACAGGACTCCGCCCAACGCTCGGGCTGGTACCAGGCCACACTGGCGTACGAGGAAAACAATGCCGGCGATCGCTTGCAGAGCGGTATCGACTTGCAGCGCTACTGGGTCTTCCGCAGCACCCGTGAGTTCAGCATTGCCGCACACCTTGAGAACTCCAGCTACGATGACCTGATAACCCGCGGCAATGGTCTGTTGAAAATGGATGCCCAGCAATCATTCCGGGTCAAGTACCTCAACCCCCGCGGTAAACGCTTTACCTTCGAACTGCTGTATGTTCCAGAAACCAAGGGCACCGACAAGTTCTCCCATGAATTCCGCTTCAGCCCCCAGTACTACATTACGGACAAGGTGACAGTGAGTGGCAGTGTGGCCTACACCTGGTTTGAAGAGTGGCTGCTGTGGGACTTCCGCTCGGAGCAATTGGTCACGTATGAGTCCGACCTGTATGACTTCGACCTGAAGCTGGATTGGTATCCGGACTCGCGCCAGGAGGTGCGGGTGAAATTTCAGTGGGTAGGAGTGAAGTCAGACGCGCTGCTGGGTTACGGGCTGGACGGCGATGGCCGCCTGGACCCCTCGGATGTGCCGGTAGAGGATTTCAGTCTCAGCGATACCGCTCTGCAAATACGCTATCGCTACGAATTGGCGCCCCTGTCTGACATCTATCTGGTCTACACCCGGGGCGGGTTCTGGGAGAGCGAGGATACCGGCGCTAGCCCGGGGAAGATGTGGCAAAACGCCTGGGACAACATTACGGCCGAGCGAGTGCTGGCCAAGATTCGTTACCGGTTTTAAAGAGGGGGACAGATTTATATCTGTCCCCCCCATCCTTGATTTAAATCTGTCCCCTGCTGATTATGGCAGTGCAGCAATCCAGCTCTTGTCTTCGAACCACTTCTTGCGCAGTTTAGCCAACACACCCATTTTGCCGTAGGTATCCAGGTAGTTGTCCACCAGATTGGCAAATTGCGGATCGTTTTTGGAAAGCGCAATACCGAAAGGCTCGATGGAAAGCGGCGCCCTCAGGGTGATCAGACCGGCGTTGGGGTAACGCAGTACTGACAAAACGCAGATTGGCATGTCCGCCACCAGAGCGTCGACTTCGTCGTTAATGACCATATCCACCGCGGCGTCATAGTCTTTCACTGTAATCAGGGTGGCCTCGCTCGCCACTGACTCAACAAATGTCTGGCTGGTGGAGCCCTCCAGCGCCGCCAGTCTGAGATCTGAGCGGTTGAACTCTTCTGCCCGGGCAACCCGAGACAGCAGGGTGGACTTGGTCAGAATAGACTTTCCGGACATCATATAGGGGCCCACAAAGATATGGTTGCGGGTGCGATCGGCAGTGATGGCCATGCCGGACATCACCATGTCAACTTTCTCTTCATCCAGTGCCGTGAGCAGGTCGACAAAAGGCATGGTGATAATTTCCAACCGGGCACCCATGGCACTGGCCAGGGCCTTGGCCAGATCCACTTCATAGCCTATCAGATGGCCGCTGCGGCTCTTGGTATTCATGGGCGGCTGGTTGCCGGACATACCGACTTTGAGGAGCTTGAAGTCCAACACCCGGTCCAGTACCGGGGAGCCACTGTCTGCGAAGCTGGTCGGCGCCAGCATGGCGATCGCCAGCAGTCCCAGCAGGGATACTCTTCTAAACAGGTTCAGCATGGGAATTCCTATATGCGTGTTATTAGTGTTATCGAAGTGATAACGGGGTGTCGAGTTTAGCTGGCACTCGCTAGAGAAAGCAATCTTGGATACGGTCTCTTTTTTGCTTTTTATTCAGAGTGAGAGGGCGGAGGTTCTCAAGCTGCTGTTGTGAACCTATACTCTGCCCAGTATTTTTACTGCAAGGGAAGCTGGCAAGTTGAATAAAACGCTGCGCATAGCACTGGTGCTGGTCCTGTGGCTGGCAACGCTGGGCGCCCTGCTGCTGTGGCTGACCAGTGGCGAGCAGGTGCGGATGACTCTGGGTGCGGGTCCGGCAAACAGTGAAACTTTCGCTCTGACCACAGCCATCACGGAAACCCTCAACCAGAACCGCAGCCGTTTTCAGCTCGATGTGTTCGAGACTGGGGGTTCCGCCGAAAACCTGAGATTGCTGGTGGCGGGGCAGCTGGACCTGGTGACGATTCAAGCGGACACGCCGGTTCCGGAAGGAGTGGTGGGTATTGCCAAGCTCTACCACGACGCCTATCACTTGATTGTTAACGATGACACGGCGATCAGCAGTTTTGCTGACCTGGCCGGGCATCGGGTGGCAATACCCCCGCAAAGCAGCGGGCAACATGCATCATTCTGGTTCCTTGCCGCGCACTACGGTCTGGATGCCAGCGAGTTCATTGCCTTGCCCATGGCGGAGGCCGCGGCAAACTTCGCCATGGTTCAGGGCCAGGTTGATGCGGTGTTTCGGGTGCGCTCGCCGGGCAATGCCGTGATCCGGAGCCTGATTGGAAACCACTCCATGCGCATCGTGCCCATTGAGCAGTCCCAGGCATTGGCATTGCAGCAGCCGGCAATTTCCGCGGGTACCATTCCCAGGGGGTCATACCGGGGCTATCCAGCATTGCCTGAAACCGATTTACCCACCGCGGTGCTGGATCGCTTGCTGGTAACCCGGGCGGATATGGATGACCAATTGATTTATCGCCTCACCAAAGCTATTTTTGAGCAGCGCTCCGAGTTATTGGAGCGCAGCAGCTTAGCCGGCTTCATTGGCCCCATGGGGGAGGATGCCAACGATGTGGTGCACACCCACCCGGGGGCACGGCGTTACTATGATCGGGAGAAACCCTCTTTTTTGCAGAACAACCTGCGCTTTGACTCGGCGGCGCTGTATACGCTGGTTATATTGTTCACAGCCCTGCTGGCCCTGCGATCTCACTGGTTACGCAGGCGTCGGATTCACATGGGGGAATTCAACCATCGTTTGATGGAGATTGCCGCCCAGGTCAGGGCGGAGGACTCCCACGAGGTGCTGGTGAACAGTAAACACCGGTTGCTGGATATTCTGGCAGAGGTTGTATCGGACCTGGACCGCGAGCGGGTAAACCAGGAAGAGTTCGAGCATTTCAGCTTCGCCTGGCAGGCGGTGGATGCGCTGGTTCGAGACCGGGTGTTGTTGATCGGGTCGCGTCCGCAGTCTACAAATAAATCGGGGGTCGCGGCGTGAGCGAAGCCAAGCTGAGTGTGAAGTGGATCGTATTGATCTGTACCCTGGTCTGCATCGGAGTGGGCCTGGTCTGGAACAAGGTCCACATGGATGCCCGTATCCAGCAGGTTTCCGCGCGGCTGGTGCTGTTGAGCCAACTGCGCCGCGACGCCCTGGAAGCTTACTTTGCCACCGCTGAGGCGGAATTGCGATTCTGGAGTATCAATGAATCCATTCTGGAGAAACAGCGGCTAATGATTCGGGGCTGGCGCTCTTATTCCCAGTTGGCCGGAGATCCGGAGGCCGTCCTGCGGGATCTTTACATCTATGGCAATCCCTACCCCTGGGAACCGCACCGGCTGGATGATGCGCTTGATGGCTCCCCCTACAGTGCCATGCACGCAGAACTCCACCCTCTGGCCAAGTTGTTTGTGCTGGAACGGGGTTACTACGATTTCTTCCTGATTGGGCCCCAGGGAGATGTTTATTATTCGGTAGCCAAGGAAAAAGATTTCGCCACCAACCTGATCTCCGGTGAATGGCGCGAAAGCGGCCTGGCGGAAGTCTACCATCGCGCTGTTGAGTACGCCCAGGAGGATCGCGTTGCCATCAGTGACATGCAGCCTTATGCGCCCAGCGATGACGCGCCTGCTGTATTCATGGCCAAGGCCATGCTGGATGTAAAGGGCAAGCTACTGGGAGTGCTGGCCTTCCAACTACCTACCGAGCGTATCATATCCATCATGAACTTCACCGCCGGCATGGGTGATACTGGAGAAACCTATCTGGTGGGGGAAGACCTGCTGATGCGTTCCAATTCGCGCTTCTCGGAGGAATCCACCATCCTCCAGACCCTGGTCGATACGGAGCAGGTCAGGCAAGCTCTGGCCGGTGAACAGGGAGTGCGATTTTCTGCAGATTATCGAGGAGTCGAGGTGTTGTCCGCCTTTACCCAGAGTCGCATAGACGGTTTCTCCTGGGCAGTGATGGCGGAGATCGACAAACAGGAAATTCTGAAGATGGCCGCGGACCAGCGACCGGCGATAGGCAGCATCATGCTGTTTCTCTACGCCCTGTCACTGTGGTCAGTCTGGTTTGCAGGCCGGGAAGATGCCGTCGCCGGAATCGCAGCGCTGGCGGACCTGGACTTTGATGCCGGTGATATCAGCGCGGACAGCACGGCCGGTTAACCCAACGCGCTGATTTCCTCCGCGGCTGGTTCCACCGCGGCTGGTTCCGCCGCTGCGGCGCCGGTTTCTCTGCTGCCGCGGCGCCGACTGCCGGATCGTCTGCCGCAGGATCGCCTACCGCAGGATCGCCTACCGCAGGATCGCCTACCGCAGGATCGCCTGCCGCAGCACTTGCAAAGCCCGCTACGAATTCATCAATCGCGGC
>JAPUKZ010000422.1 GCA_027295405.1 Gammaproteobacteria bacterium | reverse complement strand
CACACATGGCAGCTGGCCAGATTGCGCGAGGCGGCCGTATCGCTCACGGCTGTTGTATCGCTCACGGCTGTTGTATCGCTCACGGCTGTTGTATCGCTCACGGCTGTTGTATCGCTCACGGCTGAGCCGCCTTCTGCACCTGTTCAATCATCTGCCAGCACTGGAACCGGTCCAGCGTGGTCAGTGCCAGCGTGAAAGTGATACTGAAGGCGACGTAGGCCCAGAACGAGAAGCCCAGCTGCACATCGGCCAATTGCGCCAGTTTGACCAGGCTGACCACGACCCCGATCAGGAACACCTCCACCATGGACCATTCCTGAATGCTGTACAGCAGCCTGGCAGCACTAATCAGCCAGGGCGCCGGGTGCCCGAGATACAGCGGCACACAGATAACCAGCACCAGGCCCAGCAACAAGGCCGGCACAAAAACGATAAACCCCGCCACCAGAATTGCCAGGTCCCACATACCAAAGCGGTACAGGGTCAACGCGGTTTCCGGCAGGGTCATGGCGCTCTCCAGACCCCCAGCGGACATGGAGAGAAAGGAAAAGCTGTTGGCGATCACCAGAAATACGCTGGCCGTAACTGCATAGGCCAGGGCCCGGGAGATCGCATCATGGCGATAGCGGGTCAGGAAGTGGCTGCAGCGTGGACAGGCGGCGCGACTGCCGTCTGGCAGATTCGCCACATCCACCAGCAAATCACAACCATGGCAGGCGATTAATGTACTCACAGCAGCAACTTTTTATATGCTTTATGCTTGGGAACTATGATCATCTGACTCGAATCATAACCCAGAACTAGCAAGGCAATCTTCCCCGCTGTTTCCGGGAAGGCTATGCTTATGCCCTGACAATTTCCGGGCAGCTACCCATGGCAGACTCCAACCCCGTAATCCAGTTGTTACTGACGGGTAATGAAATCATGAGCGGTGATACCGTGGACTCAAATTCCGCGATGATCGCGCAGCGGCTGGCCCAGCTCGGACTCTCGGTCCAGCGCAAGGTCACGGTGGGCGATGACCCGGCGTTGCTGCGACGGGAGCTGGCGCAGTTGAGCCGGGACTCGGACGTGGTCATCGTGAATGGCGGCCTCGGGCCCACGATTGATGACCTGACCGCACAGGTTCTCGCCGATGTAAGCGGCCAGCCCCTGCGCGAGCATCCACAAGCGCGTGCCCACCTGGAACAGTGGTGCGCGCGCCGCAATGCTCCCCTGAACGCCGCCAACCTCAAGCAGGCCATGTTGCCAGCGGCGGCGGACATCATCGACAACCCGATCGGCAGCGCCGTGGGCTTTCAGCAGGAACTCAACGACTGCCTGATCATCTGCACACCCGGCGTGCCCAGCGAACTGCGCCTGATGCTGGATCCTGTGACCGCCACCCTGGCGCAACGACTGGGCAAAACAGCGCAGGTTGAAATAATCCGCCTGCAGACCTTCGGCCTGGGTGAATCCAGCGCCCAACAGATTATTTCCGATGCAGCTCCGGACTGGCCGGATGACGTGGATCTGGGCTTTCGCGCCGGCGCTCCGCAGCTGGAGGTCAAGCTGACCATCACTGACGCCGCCTTTCGCGCCCAACAACAGGGCTGCCGGGAACAGTTGTACGAGCTACTGGGTGACCACATTATCGGAGAGGGCTCTACCACTCTTGCCCAGCGCGTCTTGCAGCTGCTGCAGGAGCAGGGCAAGACCATCCCCACGGCCGAATCTTGCACCGGCGGCCTGATCGCCAGCATGCTGACCCAGGTGCCCGGTTCCTCTACCGGCTTTCACGCCGGTTTCGTCACCTATGCCAACCACATCAAACACTCGGTGCTGGGAGTGGAGGAAGCGGCACTGGCAGAGCACGGTGCGGTCAGCGAAGCCGTGGTGATACAGATGGCCGAGGGAGCACTGCGCCGCTCTGGCGCCGACTACGCTATCGCTGTTTCCGGGGTTGCCGGACCGGATGGTGGCACAGAAGACAAACCCGTGGGCACGGTGTGGCTGGCCTGGGGCAGCGCTGGCCAGATTTCAACCCGCGGATTGTGCTGGCCGGTGGAGCGAACCCTGTTCCAGACCATGATCGCCGCCGCCGGCCTGGATATGATTCGGCGCCGGCTGCTGGGCTTGTCCAGCGAACCGAACTACTTCCGCCAGCGGGCAACCCAGGTGAGCTAGGGAGCCGTCATAGTGACACCCCTTGGAAAAAGGTACAGGTAACACCCCGGGAAAGCGACCGGCAGAAGCTGCGACGAAACCAGCATCACGGCGCCAGGCGTTCTATCGACCAACCGAGATCATCCTGCCGGGTGTACAAAAACCGGTCGTGCAGGCGGTGCGCGCCCCCCTGCCAGAATTCCAGTTGTTCCGGTACTACCCGGTAACCCCCCCAGAAACCCGGCAGGGGAATTTGCCTTTTTTTGAACTTGTCCTGCATTTCTGCCACTTTCTGGTGCAGCACCTGGCGCGCGGAAATGGGTCGACTCTGGGCCGAGGCCCAGGCTGCCAACTGGCTCTCCCGGGGTCGGCTCAAAAAATAGCGCGCCACCTCGCCAGCAGACATCTTCTCAGCCCGCCCACCGACGATCACCTGCCGCTCGAGCACGTTCCAGGGAAAGTGCAGACTGACCTGCGGGTTCCCGGCAATTGCGGTCGCCTTGCGACTTTCGGTGTTGGTGTAAAACACGAATCCCTGGTGACCGAAATCCTTCAGCAACACGATGCGTTGCCAGGGCCTGCCCCGGGCATCTACGGTGGCCACTACCATCGCCGTGGGGTCGGTGAGACCGCCGACAACCGCTTGTGCCAGCCAGGTTTCAAACTGCTCGATCGGATCCTCGTGCAAATCCTTGCGCCGCAGGCCCGCCTGCAGATACTCCCGGCGAAATTCCTCTATCTCCACCTGTCACTCTCCACCTTTCACCCTGGCTCTCATGACCAGCCCATGGTAGCAGCCAGCGCAGTGCGAGGGCAGGCATCGGCCGGTGCCTGGTTGTTGAAATCGTCTTCGGCGCAACCAGTGAGGGGAAAAAGCAGTATAATGGCAAGCAATAATCGCAGCGGAAAAGCCTGCAAATGGATGTTGAAGCCACTACCATTGTTCCGGCGCGGGCAGATCAAGGCGCCCTGCTGGCGGACATTCTGGCAGACAGCTTCCTCCACGACCCGGTGATGAACTGGGTTATCCCCAACACCGGGCTCTATGCAAGCTTCTTCCGTATCCTGGCCGAAAAGTTGTTCTTGCCACACCAGCATTCCTACCTGGAAAAAAACGGGGACGGTGCCGCCCTCTGGTTGCCCCCCGGCGCTTCTTTCGACATGCCCGTGACCCCGGGACAAATTTTTATGATCCTGCGACTGGTACTGACCCGCGGGCCCAGGGTTATCCCGCGCCTACTGGCGGTGCAGGACACCATGGAAAAATACCACCTGCGCCAGCCCCACTACTATCTGCAATCCGTTGGCGCGCGCCAGGCTCGTCAGGGCCGCGGGATCGGTTCAGCCCTGCTCAAGCAGGTCACCCCACTGTGTGACCGGGATCAGATGCCAGCCTATCTGGAGAGCTCCAGCGCGAGAAACGTGCCGCTGTACGAACGGCACGGTTTCGAGGTATTTCATTGGGAGTACCTTGGCGGTGACGGACCCCCCATGTGGTTTATGTTGCGTCAACCCCAGTAGTGGGAAGCGGCAGCTCTTAAACCGGTGGCTGATGGCTCTAGCGCGGCTGATGGCTCTAGCGCGGCTGAGGGCTCTAGCGCGGCTGAGGGCTCTAGCGCGGCGGGTAGTTTTTCAACATG
>JAPUKZ010000421.1 GCA_027295405.1 Gammaproteobacteria bacterium | reverse complement strand
TATTGTCTCAATTTCCTGGCTGTTGCGGAGCTTGAAGGCTCACTAAACAGTGGTGACTTGCAAACCGCGCTGGATATTGTCCAGCAAGAAAATCCGACATTACGAACACAAATCACTACCAACAGAGCTGGGCGACCCTGTTTCAAGTCCGTGTCGGCAGATGAGCGGCCACTCATATTGGAGGTTCATGAGCTGCGCAACTGGCGAAAGACTATTGACGCCCAGTTAATGAGGCGCTTTGTATACGAGGAAGCCCCGCTGGCTCGTTTTTTGTGGTTTCGGGGCAGGGGTACAAAATCTGTTGTGGCCATGGTCTTCCACCACTCGATTGCCGATGGTAAATCCGGGGTATGTGCTTTACTTGATGTGCTACGCCGCGCCGTGGGGCAGGACCGATCGCCTCACTTCAAAGAAGCACAGCCTTCATCTCAGCAGTTGGATTTAATTCAGAAAAAAGGGCCTGTTGCAGGGAAACTGAAAGAGCTAAGGTTTTGGCTGGGTATGGGAAAGGATATATTAAAATTTGCCATCACCTCAAAGAGATAATAAACAGTGGCGATGCAAATATCGTTAACAGCATCTACCCGGGAACACCCTTGTATACGCTTGGTAAGAACGGTGCAAAGCGCTTACAAAAAGTGGTTGCATCGGCGCCACCCTCTTCAATGTTAACCAATATAGGCCGCGTTAACGTACTGCCATTGGGTAATGAATTGCGTATTAACGCGCTGTCCTTTGCTGTGTCGCCGCCTGTTCAGCACCCCATCTGCATGACTACCACCAGTTATGACGGTCAACTGGTTAGCAATGTCGTATACGATCAGTGCAAGTTGAAAGACGCCCAGGCTAAGCGGATTACAAAAAATATACTGAGTACATTACAACAAGAAGCGGGCTAAATAATGACGGCCGAAATTATCGAATCACGTTCGTTCCCGTCAACTTCAATAACCCACGTCTATGTCTATGTCTATTGCTTCAAAAACTGCAACGGTTGGTGGTATCGGCACATCGCCGTACTCCGCGTCCCATAGGGTCAACCAAGCCGCTACTACATCAAATCGGCAATTCGGTGGCTCCGAAAGGTGGCCACACGGCCCCTCCCATCGGACAAACTTCCACCCCGGCCTTGGGGTTGCCTGATAATTCACAATGTAGTCAGTAAACGTTTCGTTCTCCGTACAGGCCACATCCTGGGCTTGAAACTGCTCAAGGGTACAACCGTGGCCGGAACCATTCAGATCGACAATATTACCCTCTCCGACAATCTCGAGCGGGTGTTTACAGGCTTGCAGTACGAGGATTACTGCCAGAGTGGATAAAATCCTCATTTCTCTGTCTCCTGACACTTTTCTACCTTGTTGTAGAAGCCCGCCACGAACGGCTGCTCCTGGAGTGCTGTAGGTTCCCTGGAAGGGTATAAAAGTTCAATTTAGAGTGGAGATACCGTCTTTAGTTCAAACATTTATTCACGGTTGAGTACAGTAATGACAATTGGAGCCTCCCGACTAATAAGTTAGCGGGTCATTATTCGCCGCAGCATGAACAAACAATAGCCCTGGCAAGCACTCCGATCACAGATGGAGGGCATTACTGAGGTTGCTGGGGGTCGCTTCCGGAGTATTTCTTCTATCAACCCTTAACAGGAGCGGACATTGCCGGCAGTATCCGGAATGGACCGGATTGTGCCATGACCGGGCGCTTAGATTCTGTCAGCATTCTTTACACATTGCCTTGGAAATCTCAGCTTCTACCGCTGGAGACCGCACATTTACTAAGCTGGTATGGTATTTGCATATCTATAATTAAAGTTAATTTTTGAGATTTCAGGATGATAAATAAAACTCGCGGTTTGTCGGCCTCGCTTTTTCCAGGTCTTCTAAGGCGGACACGGCTGAGCGTGACAAGCGATCAAGACCAGATGACCAACCAGGATAAAACCGACACTGTTTTCTGGATCGCTACCTGGGGATTGGGGGCAGCAATATGAGCGAAAACTGGTTTTTCTTGGAGGCAAATGGCACGGAGGTCGGCACCACCCTCTATGTAGCAGTCAAGCGCCAGAGTGATGAGGTAAATTTCTCTGTTGAGAACGAATATAGCGGCGACACCCTAAGCGGCACAGGCGCGCTTGCTTCTATAAGCCTGACCAGACAGGAGGCGCAGAGGCTCGTCGACGAACTGGGGAAAGAATTAACACGGGCGACAGGCTAATATCATTTGAAGCGGGGCCGATTAACCCCAATCGACGGTCGCGGCCCGATCCACCCCTGCAGAAAAGTTTAAGTCCAGCACACCCTTCGCCAGCCCGCCGAGTGCGGGTTTTTTTTGGCCGGGATTTGGCTGTGATGAATGGCTGCATTGACCTATGGAGCAGCCGTTCGTGGCTGGCATCAAGGGTAGCGGCTTGGTGCCAAGAGGAGTCCATATATGTTTATTCGATCGTCTTGAATTTATTGACAATATTTGGCAGCTATCAGGGCATCTCGATTTGGAGCGAAGCTCGGCTCCGCAGGAGGCCCACCAGGGTTAAGACTCAGGCCTTGTGGAAGGGTTTTTCGCCTTGAATGGTGACGCGATGGCCGCGGCGTTCTTCCGGCCAGTAATCCCACACAGCGAAATGCTGGACGCAGCGATTGTCCCAGAACACCATGTCATTCTTTTGCCAGCGCCAGCGGATTTGAAATTCCGGCCGCTGACAATGCTGAAACAGGAATTCCAATAGCGCGTCGCTTTCCTTGCGTTCCAGGCCGACGATGCGAGTGGTGAAGCAGGAATTGACGTATATCGCCTGTTTTCCCGTTACCGGATGGGTGCGGATCACCGGATGCTCGGCACTTGGATATTCCATACTTGCATCGTCGACACCACGGTCCGAATAACGCCCACGATATAGATGTTCCGACTCATGCATCGCGGTTAGGGATGAGAGGATGCGTTTCATCAAATCAGACAAGGCTTCATAAGCCGCATACATGCTGGCAAACAAAGTATCGCCCCCGTTGGATGGCAGCAGGTGCAATTGCAAAGCCGTACCGAGCGGTGGTTCTTCGTCGCAAGACACATCGGTATGCCAGAAGTTGCCATTCGCGATCTTGGAATCCCTATGCGCATGAATAACAAAGATTTCCGGGTGATCAGGATGGGTGGGTGCCGCCGGATGGGTATGCAGATCGCCAAACATCCGGCCAAAGCGCACCTGTGCTTCGGGCGCCAATTCCTCCTGTCCACGAAAAAACAGGACCTGGTGCTCGGCAAATGCGTTATGAATTTCATCAAACTGCCGGTTGCTCAAGGGCTCGCGCAAGTCAACGCCACGAATTTCGGCCCCAATCGCCGGACTAAGCGGTGTGATTTCGATCGAATTGTTGTTCATTCCATTTCTCCGTCATGTCCCGCTGAAAGTGCCTGCCCTTGAAGGAAATCGCTGCCATTGGCTTACCTCAAGGGTTCGTGATCCTATCGCAGCCTACTGATTGAGACAGAACCTCACTCGGTGGTTGTGCTTGCGCTTCAGTCAGTTGCTGCCTTTCACGAAAGCATCTACGGCATCCCGTTTGCTGAAAAAGAAATGGTCATCACCCAATGCCTGGTAGAACCCCGAAGTCTGCATGAAGTCTTTTACCCGCCCCTTCACATTCGTGAAATACAGCTCAATCCCGGAATTGCGAAAATCTTCCGCAATTTCAAACAAAGCCGTATCAGCGGAACTATCGATCTCGTTGATGCTGCTGGCATCTATGATAAAACAGCGAACATCATCCTGGCGGTGGTAGATAAGTTGATATATTCGGTCTTTCAAATAAGACACATTGGCAAAGTACAGTGAAGAATCAAGCCTGAAAATAACAATCCCATCCAGCTGCCTCGCTTCTTCCGAGCGTTCAAGATTGCGAAAGATATCAGTCCCGGGCACCCGCCCAAATTCAACCGAGGGCGGCCGGGTAATACGGCTGAGAATCATTAAAAGTGACGCCAGGATACTGAGCAGGATACCACTTTGCACCCCCGCCAAAAGTGTTGAAAAAAAGGCGAACAGCAGCAACAAAAAATCCTTACGCCCAAGTCTAAGCAAGCGGCGCGGTTGTTCCAGGTCAAGCAGGCGCACGACAGCAACCAATACCACAGCCGCCAGGCTGGCCTTGGGCACATAATAGAACAAGGGCGTAAACAACAGCAGGGTAAGGGCAATCACCAAAGTGGTAATGAAGGCCGCCATGCGGCTCTTGGCACCTGCTTCTGCATTCACCGCGGTGCGGGAAAAACTACCGGCAACCGGGTAACCACCAAATAAACCCGCAGAGACATTGGCTGCCCCCAGCCCCACCAACTCCCGGTTTACATTTACTTCATAGCGGTACTGGGCTGCGAACTTTTTCGCTACCGCTATGGACTCCATAAAACTGACAAAGGCGATGGTTAAAGCCAGATAGAATAGCTCCAGCAGCGTATCCATTTCAAATACGGGTATTTTCGGCGTGGGCAAACCCTGGGGAATGTCTCCCACAACGGCCATGCCGGTTGCCGGTAAGTCAAAGGCCCAAACGAACAATGCACCCGCTACCATCACCACTAATCCCCCCGGGAGTAAGGGGTTCCAGCGCTTCATAAGCACCAGCAAGACCAGCGAGGCCAGGCCAATAAATACGGTGGGCAGATGAATCGCGGTTACTTGCAATTCAAACAGCAAATAGCCCAAAACATGGTGGACTTGCTGACTGACGGGCAAGGTCACTCCAAGTATATGGCCCAACTGACTGAGACCGATAATAATTGCCGCCGCCGAAGTAAATCCGCTGAGCACGGGGTTGGCAAGAAAGTTGACTATGAAGCCCAGTCGAAAAAAACCAAATACGATTTGAATCAGGCCGACCATGACAGCAAGGATAATCGCCATGCTGATAACATCCTGGCTTTCGGCCAGGGCAATCACACCCAGGCCGGATGCCACCAACAGTGAGTCCAGTGCCACCGGCCCCACTTGCAATTGTTTTGAAGTGCCAATCAAGGCGTAAACGGGTAGAGCGGCAAGCGCCGCATACAACCCAGTAATCGGTGGCAACCCCGCCAGCAGCGCATAGGCCATTGCCTGGGGAATCAGCAACACCGCAACCGTAAGTCCGGCAATACTGTCCGCTCGCAGATTCGCTGTATTCCAAGCGAACAACGACAGTACGTTGTGTCGGTTACTATTCATTGGGGTAGGCTTAATTACCGATTAACGGAACACATAAATAGGGCTGGACCAAATTACGTGGCCGTCTTCCTGGGTAATTCGGACATAAAGCGCATTATCCCGATCGTCGACTAAAGCTATTTTTCTTTCTATCGATACCGCTTTATGGGGGTTTTCATCCGGTAGCCGGTAAACCCGAAGCTTGCGTCCCAGCCCCCCGGCATCAAATACTATTTCCTCAAAACCGATGTCTGCAACGGGAATATCGGCTTTAACCAGCTCGGTATCAATAGACAGCGTGCCGGCTGTCGGGTCGACCAGTAAAGCCTCAAAACCGGCGTGTCCCCCCGTTGTAATGGATGTCCACTCGAATAACTCGGGAGTAGGCTGATCGAAGCGCTTATCCAGGTTGTAGCGGTTAATCGGCCGCGCCTGCTCAAAGCTGTTCCCCTGGAGTTTGGCGTTGCCATCCCAGCTGGTTTCCCGGCCCCTGCCACGGTACTCTGAACCCTCCCAGGTCACACGGATACGTCGGCCGAGATCATCGGGCTGGTAGGGACGCAGGGTTTCCAGGGTTTCAAGCCCGTTGCGGATATCAATTCGCTCGATGGCAGCTGACGAATGGGCCTCAATGAGCAGCGTTAGTTCTGCGTCGTCACAGCGCAGAATATCGCCCATCATGGCGTCATTAACAGGCTGGCTGACTGTGGGACCCAAATGGGGGTCAGCATCAAATAGTTCTGCGGCATTGTCAAAACGGGCATTGACCTCAAGCAGCATTCGACAACCCGTTGTACCGTAGTGGTGACGTTTGCGCAGAGAATCCGCCAAACCGGCACGGGTCAACTCCGTAGCCAGCATACAGGTCAATCCCCCATAGGAACCAAATTTCGTTGCGCCGGGATGGCTGGCACCGGGGCGCCCCTTATGGCCGTCAGAATTTGACAGAATGCCCACCCGGTAACCTTTCTTAAAGGCATCTTCCACCAACCACTCAAAGCTCCCCCAGGCAGAGTGCACTTCCACACCCACCTCAAGTAGTTCATCGTGAGAATAGTCAATGTCGGCGTAGCGCCCGCCGATATGGGCGAAGACAACGCAGTCCCTGCCTTTCAATTTATCAAACATTTCCCTGGCATCGGTGGCATCTGTTTCGACGTCCGACAGGTCATTGACCAGTGCATGAGAGGAGCGGTGGATGGGCTGCCCCTCTTGCAGATAAAGGATATTCCTGTCACCACCCAGCCCGGTATTGCCAGACCATTCGTAACCGGGAAAGGTAATAAAGCGATGATCTTCAGTGAACTCCCGGCTGAGCTCATTCAAATGCTCCCAGAATTCCGTGGTAATCTGGAAATCATTCCCCTGGTGAACAACCGCATCCAAAAAGGCGCAATCGCGCCCGAAGTTGAAAAAATCACGGGCGGAATTAGTGCCGATAGTTTCTTCAGACTGGCCATGAAGGTCACCCCAGTAAGGTAGCAAGCCGGCTGTGGCCTGAATACGAAGCGGGTTGCTGGCAGCCACCATCTCACCATCCAACAGTATTTCTATGGTGAGATCACAGGCTTCCTGAACGCTAAGACCCTCCACAACAACGGCGCATTGACCTGGCGTAAAGCTGATTGATTCAGGCAGTCCCTGCACCGGCTGGCTAGCTCGCAAGATGAGGGTCTGGTCGCATTGATCACTGGGATTTCCCCAGCGGTCTTCACCCTTGAGCGATAAGCGGAAAGGCTCACCGGCACGCCTCATGGTTGGCAGAATCGCTTTCCAGAGTTCAGGCTTGCCGGGCACGATTTTAATTTCCGGCTGCACCGGCAGCTCTACATAGTTATAGGTTGCGATAGCATCGACCAGCACACGAAACTCAAAAGTATCTTCACAAAAAGTCTGAACCCGCATGCCGGGGCTTCCACCAATGCGGTCACCAAATTTCACGACAATCTTGTCACCTTCGCGCAGGAAGCCGCGCACTACTTTGATGTAAAGGGTCTTATCCCATGGCCGAATATTGCGTTTCATATCGTATTCGACCTGCAGAACCGCACCATTGGATGCTTCTACGGTCACATAGTTGGCCGCTTTGGGATCGTCGAATTGGGGCCTTCCCATATCACTGGCAAAGCGGTTCACGATTTTGATGGAGCCCGTATCGTCAATACCGAAATAGCCTGCGGTATAGGTCAGCGTAAAAGACTGGAAGGAACCGGCTTCAAATTGGCCTTCGGGGTCGATGATTGCGGTACCCATTTTCTCGGGCAAATAGGTTGAATGCGGCATTTAGTCCTCCTACAAATTGCGCGTAGATATCGCCTTACTCGCAGCACTGAGTGGCTATCGGGTTTTGGAAGCCAATTCTAAAGCTGCGGCCTTTTTCCTTTGCTCGCGGTAATTGACGATCTCGCCACGCGCCAGCCGTGCACGGTAGCTTTCCAGTTCGCGTTTGAGGACGGGGGCAAGTATATAGAGCCCCAAAATATTCGGCACACAAATAACAAATACCAGCGCGTCGGAGAACTCGAGCACGGCACTCAGTTGGAGAATACAGCCCAGGGCCACAAATATGCAGAAGACAAATTTAAAGCTCAAGTCCGCCAACCTCCCCTCTCCCACCAGGTAGGTCCAACCCTTAAGGCCGTAATAGGACCAGGAGATCATAGTTGAGAAGGCGAACAGAATACCGGCAAGAGCAATGGCGTAGGGAGACCAGGAGATATTGCGCTCAAAAGCGTGGGAGGTCATGTCTATCCCCCCCAGGCCCTGGGTAAAATTGGGCTCGTAGTAAAAGGTGGTAATAATGACCAACGCCGTAATTGAACTGATCACAATGGTATCGATAAAGGGCTCCAATAGGGAGACATAACCCTCAGTAACAGGCTCATTGGTGCGCACCGCCGAGTGGGCGATGGACGCCGAACCAATACCCGCCTCGTTGGAAAATACCGCCCGCTGAAAGCCCAGGATCAAGACGCCCAGCGCTCCCCCTGCGACGCCATCGGGACTAAAGGCGCCAGTGATAATGGCGTTAAAAGCAAAGGGCAGCGCCGCGTAATTCATGCTCAGAATAACCAGCCCGCAGGTGCAGTAGAAAACAGCCATGAAGGGCACGATCTTTTCGGTGACCCGGACAATACTCTTGATACCACCGAGGATGACAGCGGCGACTACCAGGGCAAGCACTAGACCAAACAGCCAACCTTTGTCGGCAAACCAGCTATTTTCCGGACCACCCGTGACGTTAACAAATTGGACGTAGGCCTGGTTCGACTGAAACATATTGCCAATACCCATACAGCCGACCACAATGCCCAGGGCATAAAAGCGCCCCATTGCTTTACCAAACCCTGGAAGCCCCCTCTCCGCCAGACCCTTTTCCAGGTAGTACATCGGGCCACCCGATACCGAGCCGTCCGGATTCTCGCGACGGTATTTAGTACCCAGCGTACACTCGATAAATTTGGTTGACATACCCAACAAACCAGCGGTAATCATCCAAAAAGCGGCCCCCGGACCGCCGATGGAAATGGCGATGGCAACACCACCAATATTGCCAATACCCACCGTGCCGGAAACAGCGGTACACAAAGCCTGAAAATGGGAAACTTCACCGTGATCTTCCGGATTGGCGTAGTCACCACGGGTCAGATGCAGGGCATGTTTAAAACCGCGAATATTGATAAAGCCCAGATAGAAGGTAAAAAAGACCGCGCCCGCCACCAGCCAAACAACAACCAGGGGCAGCTGCGCGCCAAACAGTGGAACTTTAAAAAAAATAACGCTGGAGATAACAACGGTGAGGGGCTGAATCGCAGCGTTAACAAATTCGTCGATGCCTTTGGGCGCGTCAGCGAAAGCGCTGGGAAACCACATCATCGCTGACAACAGTGACAACAAAAAGCAATTTCTTCTAAACATCAAACAAACTCCAGCTCGTTGTCTCCACGGCTTAAAGCCACACTTGTTCGCTGTGTTAGGGCCTGTTAACACTATTTGAGTTGGCGTTGTTGTAGTACCAGACAAACTTGACCGCTGTATCAACCGCTTCCGACCCCGAGTTAACGAAGTACGCCCTGCTCAATTTATCGGGAGCGGTTGCCAACAGTTTCTTCGACAGTTCTATGGTCGGCACTGTTGCGCGGTGTGAAAAGGAGTGCGCGAACGGCAGTGTTTGTAACTGGCGGTGGGCAGCTTCCACCAATCGCGGGTCACTAGAGCCAAGCCCGGTGCACCAGAGACCGGACAAGCCTTCGATATAGCGGTTGCCCAAATCATCCCACACGTAAATGCCCTCTCCGCGAGCGATGATCAAAGGGCCTTTCTGCTGGTGGGCGGCG
>JAPUKZ010000420.1 GCA_027295405.1 Gammaproteobacteria bacterium | reverse complement strand
CTGCGCACATCATAGAGACCACGAGTTCGTACCTCGAAACCTCATGGGCAGGGCATTAACCGGATCAGTCCACAGTTCGTAACCGAGATCGCCGGTAAATCCAGCACGGGAGATCGTAGATCGAGATAGCGCCTGGTGACGAGCCGCCGGGCATTGATGCAGCCGCGAATCAGAATACTCCGGCCCTGCACTGGAAGGGATAAAGGCCTATGTGTCAGCTCGGGTTCGTTCTCCTGGTTGGCATTCATTTGAAATGAGGCAGTACTTCCCTGCCCAGGAGGTCCAGCGCCGCGTTGAAGTCGGGCCCAAGACAGTGGCCAAACGCGACATGCGTGACGCCGGCCGCCGCCATCACCTCAATCTGCTGGATGACGTCCTCGGGGGTTCCGGTAACCGAGCATTTTTCGACGGCAAGGTCTGAGACGTGCTGCGCGCCACGCTCGAAATTTCCGGCTGCCGCCGCCTCCCTCACCGCGTTGATTTCCGCAGCAGGTATTCCCGCGACTTCGGTCATCGGGTGCAGGTAGGGGAGATAGACTGCAAGTACGCGGCGAGCGGTTTCCCGCGCCTGTTCCCGGTCCGAGGAGATTGAGCTCAGCGGTCCGGCGATGATTTCCACCTCGTCAGAACTGCGGCCAGCGCGCCGGGCGCCGATTGCCACGTTATCGCGAATGATTTTTACGTAGTCCGGATTCCACAAGCCATCCGACTTTACACCCGCTGCGACTTCGCCGGCCAGTTGGCACATCTTCGGTCCCCAGGTGCCGATGAAGATCGGGATTTCATCGCGCACAGGCTGGAAACGGAAGAAAAGCTCTTCCGAGCAGGTGAAGACCTCGCCGTTAAACGGCGTGTGCTCCCCTCTCAGCAGGCGCCGGATAATCTCGATGGCTTCGCGGACCATGGTGATCGGTTTTTGTTGTTTCTCGATGCCCAGAAACTCCCAAAATGCCCCTCGAGCAATGCCACAGACGGCGCGGCCTCCGCTGAGTTCATCCAGGACAGCGAGATTGCCGGCGTGGTAGCAGGGGTGCACGATTTGCGGTGTGATGATGCCGGGGCCAACGGCGATGCTGCTGGTGTGTTCAGCAATCAACGTCAACAGCGGCCAGGTGGTCTTGAACATCAGGTCATCGTAAACGTGGACCTCATCAAAGCCATAGGACTCGATACGCTGCGCCATGGTGATATAGTCGCGAACCGGGTAGCTGCCCTGCAGACCGACACTGAATTTGAGGCTCATTGACTTACTCCCTAAATATAGCCACCGCCTTTGTAGTCAGTGTCGCGTTTTAGCTCGACATTTACCAGTGCGGGTTTGCCAGAGGCGTAGGCCCGGTTGAGAGCCGGCTGAATCTGGTCGGGCTGGGTAACGCGTTCACCGTGTCCGCCCAGTGCCTCGACCATCTTGTCATAGCGGGTATGGTTCAGCATCACAGCGACGTGTTCACCATACATCGCACCTTGCGGTCGCATCATCTGGCCCCAGGCAGCGTCGTTACCGACGATGCCCACGATCGGCAGATTGAAACGGACGGCGGTATCGAACTCCATGCCGTTCAGGCCGAAGCTGCCATCGCCATAGATGATGAGCACCTTGCGATCCGGGTAGGTTGTTTGCGCAGCCAGGGCAAACGGCGCGCCCACGCCCAGTGTACCCAGGGGCCCCGGGTCCATCCATAGTCCGTTCTTTGGAATGGGAACAACCTTGGCCGAAGCCGCGACGATGTCTCCGCCGTCACCAATGACAATCATGTCGTCGTCATTTCCAACAAATTGCGCCACCTCCCTGCAGAAACGACTCGATTCAATCGGCACCGCAGCAGAAACCTGCTCTGCCGCGAGCGCTTCGGCGAGAGCGTCCTCCTTACCGCGCAACTCCGCGCTGTACGCGCTGAAGTCGATGTTCCGGCCTTCCTCGCTGCTGAGCTTTAGCATTTCCTCGAGAGTACATGCCAGGTTACCGACCAGTGCGACATCCGTATGACGGTTTTGACCAATCAGCAGATTATCCATCTCCAGCTGAATTATTTTTGCATCCTGGGGAATATTGGCGCCGAAGTTCATACGGAAATCGAGAATGCAGCCCGCAAGAATGATGCAATCACAATTTTTAATGGCCTCGCGCCGAGTGCGATTAAACAGCAGTGATGATCCGGCGGGAATCGTGCCGCGGCCCATACCGTTGGCATACGCGGGAATTCGCGTTTTGTCCAAAAACGCTTGCAAGGCCTGTTGTGCCCTACTCCACTTTATACTGGTGCCCGCCATCAGTAGCGGGCGTTCAACCTTGTCGAGGACATCAAGTGCCCTGCGAATTTCTGCTGATTGCGGTGCGATTAGCGGCGGTGTCGTGCGAATTTCGGGAATGGGAGCGTCGTCCTCAACAACCTCCTTCATCAGCACGTCCATTGGGATTTCCAGGAAGACCGGGCCGGGTATGCCGGTGACCGCATGGCGTATTGCGATCTCGATGAATTCGGGGATGCGTGCCGTGTCATAACAGGCCCCGGCCCACTTGGTAATGGGTTTCATCAGCGCCACGTGGTCCATTTCCTGTAGCGATCCCCGGTGCAAATTGGCAAACGGGCCCTGTCCACCAATAACCAGAATCGGGGAATTCGCCCGCCAGGCATTGGCAACACCGGTCACCGCATCGGTGACACCCGGGCCAGCTGTCACCACGGCCACACCCACGTTGCCGGGGTTCAGGCGCGCCCAGGCATCAGCCGCGTGCGCCGCCGCTTGTTCGTGACGAACATCGATGATCTTGATGCCCTGTTCCACGCAGCCAACATAGATGGGCATGATATGACCGCCGCTGAGCGTAAAAATACACTCGACACCCATTTGTTTGAATGTTCTTCCGGTAAGAATTCCGCCGTGTACCATCGTGTTCTCCTGATTTATTCCAGCGACACTTTCAGGATAGTCGCAAATGTCAGAGAAAGCAGATGGGCGCCCAAAAGTGCAACGGCGGCGCTGACGCTCGCTCAGTTCGGTTCGAAATAAATCTCGTTTCGGCAACGGGCTCAATCGCCCGCAGCAAAATTCGGCACCGAGATCATCCGGTCTCCAACAAATGAACCCATATAGACACGATCACCCTGTGGTACTGCGACCGTCGCCACGCCCATGGGCGGACCACGATGGGCAAATACCACTTCAGTTGCCATTGTTTCAGGATCCATGGCGATAATTTCAAAAGCGGCTGAACAGGGTTTCGCCTGACTCTCGAGACAGGCCGCTATTTCTACCAACCCCCCACTATGCGTGGCGATCCAGAGGCGACCGTCAGAACCCCAGGCACTGTTGTCCGCATAGGCGGCTTTGCCTACTGCCAGTTTTTCGCCCGTGTCCGCGTCGATTTTCCAGACTTCCTTTTCCATGTACATATTCGCAAATACAAAGCGATTATCCACAGAAATCTCCAGGCCATTGGGCTGGGCCGCTTCTGTGCCGGGCAGCACCCTCAGCCCGCTGTCCCGATTCCAGCGCCACAGATCACCGCTGCTGATACCCAGCAGGCTTAGCAAAAGCTCGGTGCTACTGCCGGTGCGAAACATGCGACTGAAAATCAGGTCGCCATTGGTCAGTCCGACCACATCATTCATGAAAGTTTCTTCTGCCGCCAGTACACACCCACGCCAGACCAGAGTGCTGTTTTCTCCCGCAAGCTTGAGCTCGAAGATCTCAACCGCCTCGCGGCCACCGTGATTTACCACAAGATACCGCCAGCGCCCGTCGGCGAGGCGATGCAAGTGAGTACCGTGGGGGCTGAAACCCGCATCGGGCGGGGTTACACAACCGGCTTCACCCCATACAGTGTCAGCATCCAGTTTTTCCAGTGTGCCGGACTCGGGCGGAAAAAGCGGCGTCAACTTTTCCGTGTGGGTATCAAACAACGAGAGACTACCGGTACCGCCAGTCATGCCACCAAAGTGCGCCAGCAGCAAATGCCTGCCGTCGGCAAGGGCCGCGATGTCCTCCGGAGTCTGCATGTTACACACCGGCTTTATATCGCCGAGTGGCTCACAACCTTCTATGGGTGGCGCACCCGCAGTACAAGCTGAAAATAGTACTGTGGCGCCCAGCAGGAATAGTAGCTTTCTCATTGCCGAAGTTCCTTCACATAAAACGACAAGAATAGATGACAGCTGTGTAAGCTTATCATTCCGGTAGCTTTTTGGACTCAGCTAATTTGAGGATACAGTCTATACAGGAACTATCGTTATATCAGCGGGAAACACTTCTCCTCCTACTCAGCGTAGGGGCAAACCTTTACTTACGACCTGATCGATGTCGGCCACTGCTGGAGCACTACCCCATCGATCAGTGGTAACATCGCCCAGCACACCACGGTGGTGCACATCAACACGATGATGGCGATGACGCAGGGCAGTAACGCCGCCGACTGCTATAGTTAAGTCAGGAGGTGGCAAGGTGGCTATCTACCGAATTCTTCTGGTTTTGCTGTGCTGCTATGGCGCAATACCTTCCCTGGCACAGGCACCAACACCGGTCGCACCCGGTGCGATCTGGGTACTGGACCTGGATGGTGCGGTGGGTCCCGCCACCAGTGACTATTTGTTGCGCGGTATGGAGAAAGCCGCACAGGCCGATGCCGCCCTTATCGTCATTCGCATGAACACCCCCGGCGGCCTGGATGGGGCCATGCGCGACATTATCCAGGGTATCCTCGCCTCCCCGGTGCCGGTGGCCACTTACGTCAGTCCCCAGGGCGCCCGAGCCGCCAGCGCTGGCACTTATATCCTGTATGCCAGTCATATCGCTGCCATGGCACCAGCGACCAACCTGGGCGCTGCCACACCGGTCAGTATTGGCGGCCCCAGCCCGGTCACCGAACCTGCGCCGGAAGAGGATTCGGAGACGGAGTCTGCAGGCAAAGGCTCTACCGCCATGGAACGGAAGATGATCAACGATGCCGCCGCCTATATCCGCGGTCTGGCCGAGTTGCGCGGGCGCAACTCAGAATGGGCTGAAAGCGCAGTCCGGGATGCCGAAAGTCTGTCCGCGCAAGAAGCGTTGGAACAAAACGTGATCGACCTGGTCGCCGCGAACCTGGACGAGATGTTGCAACTATTGGAAGGCCGCTCAATAGCTATGGACGGCGACGAGTTTGTATTAGAGTTGGCCGACGCCCCCATACACGAAGCCGCGCCTGACTGGCGCACCGAATTTCTGGCCATAATTACCAATCCCAACCTGGTGTTGATACTGGGCATGATTGGTTTTTACGGCATCATCCTCGAGTTTTACAACCCCGGATCACTGGTGCCGGGCACCATCGGCGTGATCTGCCTGTTGCTGGCCGGCTATGCCCTGCAATTGCTGCCCGTTAACTACGCTGGATTGGCCCTGCTGGTATTCGGAATCGGTTTGATGGTGGCCGAGGCCATGGCCCCCAGTTTTGGCATACTCGGTTTCGGCGGCATCGTCGCTTTCGTGATGGGCGGCATCATACTGTTTGATACTGATGTTGAAGCCTTCCAGGTAGCCTGGCCTTTGCTGCTGGTTTTCGCGATCGTCACTGCAGCTTTTATCATGGTCACCATTTCCATCGCGCTGCGTATGCGACGCCAACAGGTGACTACAGGCATTGAAAAAATGCTCGGCCTGAGGGGTGAAGCGCTGGCCGAGATCAACACTGAGGGCATGGTGCGGGTAGGTGCCGAAATCTGGCAGGCCCGCTCCGGCCAACCAATTGAAAAAGGGAGCCGGGTCATCGTTACCGACGTATCCGGCCTGTTGCTGCATGTGAAAAAGGAGATTGACTGATGGATATTGTCTGGAGTGTTGTAATTTTCATTGCCTTCGCACTGATTTTTTATACCTTTCGCATACTGCGTGAGTATGAGCGCGGGGTGATCTTCTTTCTGGGCCGCTTCCAGAAAGTCAAAGGGCCGGGGCTGATTATCGTGGTGCCGGGCATTCAACAGATGGTGCGGGTGACTCTACGCATTATGGTCTACGATGTACCCAGCCAGGACGTGATCTCGCGCGATAACGTGTCGGTAAAGGTCAGCGCGGTAATCTATTTTCGCGTCATTAATCCGGAACACGCGATCATCAACGTGGAGGATTTCTTCGAGGCCACCAGCCAGCTGGCCCAGACCACACTGCGTTCAATTCTCGGCCAGCACGAGCTGGACGAGATGCTGGCGCAACGGGACAAACTCAATTCGGGCATACAGGCCCTGCTGGACGAACAGACGGAAAGCTGGGGTATCAAGGTCATCACCGTGGAAATCAAGCACATCGACATTGATGAAAGCATGGTTCGTGCCATTGCCAAGCAGGCGGAGGCGGAACGTGAACGCCGCGCCAAGATCATCCACGCCGAGGGCGAGCTGGAGGCATCCGCCAAGCTGTTGGAGGCAGCGCGGGTTCTCTCCCGCCAGAAACAGGCCTTGCAGTTGCGTTATATGCAAACCCTGACCGAGATCGCCGGAGACCGCAGTTCTATCATCGTGTTCCCACTGCCCATCGACATTCTCGACGGTTTGACCAGTAAGGACTAACGAGGAATGGGGACAACCTGCCGGGACGCAGGTTCGCACATGGTCGGGTCGCTGCGGCGAACGTTGGCACCCTTGCTGGTTTCCTCCACCACAACACAGTCGCCGATGCGTATCTCGGTCTGATCGGTGACCACGGTGATGACACTGCCCTCCCCGGTGCGAATCACATACTGCATACCGCTGCGATCACCTTGCGAGCGATTGGCAACTGCACCACCGGCTCGGACATTTTAGCGTACTAGCGGCGGTGGTCACCCCGAAAATCGGAAAAACTCGACGGCCGCACCAGGTACCAGCTGGCACCAACCAGCGCGGCAAAAATCGTGTACAGCAGGATAAAAATCCAGGCCGGCGCCTGATAGTAGAGAATGATCTCAAGCCAGTGTGCGATGAATGAGCCGGGATAGACGGCAGCGCCGGCCCGTGCCCGTAGTGACATCTCCAGGGTCGTCAAAGGACAAATAAGACCGAACCAGGATTGGATGGCCACGACAGCAATCGCCACCAGATGTGCCAGCCGGAACCAGGGATTGTGCACCCAGCGCCAGCCCCGCCACCACCCCGCCAGAATCAGAACCAGGCCGAGTACTACAAACACCACAAACAGCGCATGCAGCAACAGGATGGCGTCCGCGGCCACGACAGTCCAGGTGCTTGAATCCATCGCTCACCTCCATGCTGACCTGGTTCAATTTCTTGCCTGCAAGCTCAGAATATCCTCATTTCCAGGGTTCGGCATCCCCTGCAGTCCGTACCGCTACACCCGCAACCCCAACTTCCTTGGGGAGATCATGATATACGCCACTTATGTCCTGCTAACCGATCATTGGGTCGGCTATGCGATATTAGCGTACGCTACACTTATGTTCTACTCGCGGATGCTGGTTAAAGATGCATCAATTTCCCGCTATCCCGAGTGGGACGCGTATGCGAACAGCTCAGGCCGTTTGATCCCCTGGCGGCTTGTCATTGTCCCATTCACAAAAAAGACAGGACCGAATTATGACTCGCAGACTGGATAAAAAGATTACTCTGGTGACCGGTGCCGGCAGCGGCCTGGGTGAAGCCACTGCCAGACGCTTCGCCGAAGAAGGCGCCCATGTTGTGCTCACGGATATCAACGCCAGCAAAGCTGAACAAGCTGCGGCTGCCATTACCGCCCAGGGCGGTAGGGCCAGGGCGCGATTCCAGGATGTCACCGATGAGGCCGACTGGGATACACTGATGAGCGAGATCATCGCTGCACACGGTCAGCTTGATGTCATCGTCAATAATGCCGGCGTCATTATCCCCGGTAATGTTGAGGAAACCACACTGGACGACTGGCGCAAGACCCAGGCGGTAAACCTGGATGCGGTGTTCATGGGCACACGTGCGGCTGTCAAAGTTATGAAAAGTGCTGGCGGCTCCATCATCAATATTTCCTCTATTGAAGGCATTGTAGGCGAGCCAAATACCGCCGCTTACAACGCCAGCAAGGGTGGCGTTCGCCTCTTCACCAAGTCAGCAGCTCTGCACTGCGCCGCCGAGGGTTACAATATCCGGGTCAACTCGGTGCACCCGGGTTTTATCCTGACGCCAATGGTTGAAAACGGTATCGCGCAGCTACACCCCGACGAGGGCACGGCGATGCTGGAGCGCATCAACGCTGAGATCCCGCTGGGATCCATGGGTGACCCCCTCGATATTGCAAATGGCTGCCTGTTCCTGGCTTCAGATGAATCGAAATACATGACCGGTTCCGAGCTGATTATCGATGGTGGATACACCTGCCAATAGCGGGATCGCCTATGAATACAAAAACATTGTTTACCCTTGCTGCCAGCTTCAATTGGCTTATAGCGCTGGCCCTGGCCACCATACCAGGGCCGCTTTTCAGCTTGTTCATGGTATCACCGCTGCCGAGGGAGCCTTTACCCATGCACCTGTTCGCCGGGCTCGTGTTCGTATTTGGCATTGGCTACTACTGGGTATCCCGGAATTTTGAAACCAACATCCCGATCGTGAAATTGGGTATCGTGGGCAAACTCAGCGTCGTAGCAGTGGGCCTGCTGGAGGTGTTGCTGGGTAATATCAGTTGGCAGTTCATGCTGCTGGTATCCGTCGACCTGGTCTTCGCCACCCTGTTCATCCTGGCGCTACAGTCGGCACCTGCATCCGTTTTGGAAGAAGTTTAAAGCTCAGGCAACCCTTACCAGCCGGCGCATAACCCTGCGACCGAAGGACTCAGGCAGACAACTGATCAGCCCATCCCCATCCCTGGGGTGCAAGCGCTTCCGATAGCTTAGCCAATGGCCTGTTCCACAATCTGTGCAATCTTATCCGGCGGGATCGGATAGAACATGCCCGCCGGATCCGTCGCCACAGCCATGACAATCTTGGGCAGATCGCCGGCCGGGATTTCGAAACGGGCGAACGTGGTCATGCAACCGGTTTTCTCCTGCAAGTTGCGCAGGCTCGCAATCACATTGGCCAGCAGCGTCTCGTTGTCCACGCCATGCGTCTCCACATTCAGTGCCGCTGCCAGCCGCGTTGCATGGGGCAGGTAGAAGTCGGACAGCACTTCCATGACGATGGGCAGCAGCACACTGTTGGCGTCGCCGTGGGGGATGTGGTACAGAGCACCGAAGGCGTGCGCGCAGTTGTGCACAGGAATGGCATTCAGCGCATTGACAAAGGCGTCGATGGCCAGTGTGCTCGCCTGCAGCAGATCGTGCCGGGCCTGCACATCGCGCCCGTTCTCAATCACCAGCGGCAGCCTGGATTCAATCAATTGGGCCGCCGTGGTCGCGTGGGAGTCCGTAAAATGCGTGGCTGCCGGTGAAGCCAGCGCCTCCAGCGCGTGGGTCAGCGCATCCATGCCCGTGGATGCGGTCAGGCCGGGGGGTAGCCCCAGGGTCAGATTGGCGTCGAGTACGGCGATGTCGGCCTCGATATAGGGGACCACCAGGTTGCACTTCACGCCGAGATCTTCGTTATAGAATACCGCAGCGGCAGAAACCTCCGCACCGGTTCCCGCCGTCGTCGGCACGGCGATATGCGGGATCTGGATGGGCCTGGCCTGGGGCCAGGACTCGAGTTTGATGCCGCCCAGCAGCACTTCCCGGATGTCACTGATGCGGTTGTGCATGGCGTACTTCACGCCCTTGGCGGCATCGAGTACGCTGCCGCCGCCAACAGCGAGAATGCTATCCGCACCCACTTCCCTGGCATATCGCAAGGCCGCATTAACCGTCTCGCAAGCGGAGTTGGCGGCAATCTCGGTGAACACGCCCGCCAGTGTCGGGTTCAGGCCGCTGCTGTTACTGCGAAAGGTGTTTGCCACCTGTTCAACAATACCGGCGGCCTGCAAGCCCGCGTCGCTCAATAGCACGACGCGGCTGGCGCCCAGCCCTTCAAACAGACTGGGCAGTGTGATGATGGCACCGGGTGTCGCTTGAACCACGGTGCGCATGTTGTATCGAACTAATCCTGTATTTGACATTTTCTTGGCCTCTCTTGTGTCGTGTTTGTTAAGCAATGTGTTTATGCACCAGGTTGTGCATCGCCTTCTTGCCGGAGTCGCGCTCGAAGGCCGTGGTCACGGCTTTGGTTTCAAGGTAGGAACCCAGGCTGTAGCGGCCCATCTCGCGGCCGTAACCGCTTTGCTTGTAACCGCCGAACGGCGCGTCGGCGCGCATCATGTGCCAGTCGTTGATCCAGATCGATCCGGCGCGCAGCTTGCGGGCAATGTCCTGGGCGCCGGCAACGTCCTCGCTCCACACACCGGCGGACAGGCCGTAGTCGTAGTCGTGGGCCAACGCGAAGGCATCATCAACCCTTTTGTCTTTGATGACTGAGATCACCGGTCCGAATATCTCTTCCCGCGCCACTTTCATGTCGTTGGTCACGTCGGCGATCACGGTCGGCTCGACGAAAAATCCACCCTCGCAGCCGGGCACGCTGACGCGGTTGCCGCCACAGGCAATGCGGGCACCGACCTCGCGGGCCGACTCGATGTAACCCAGTACCTTGCCGCCGTGGGTATGGCTGGACATGGGGCCCATGCCAGTGGCGGGGTCGGCCGGATTACCCAGCGGAACCTGCGCGCTGAGCGCCACCAGCCGCTCTATCAGGGGTTCGTAGATCGACTCATGCACCAGCAGACGGGTACCTGACTCACAGGCCTGGCCGGCGTTCAGCAAGACGCCATAAAGGGACCCATAGGCGACCCGCTCCAGATCGGCGTCGGGCAGCACAATGGCAGGCCCCTTGCCGCCCAGTTCCAGGGTGACCCGCTTGAGTGTCTCCGCCGCATTTTTTTGCACGCGACGCCCTATCGCGGTCGAACCAGTAAAGGAAATCTTGTCGATGTCCGGGTGCAGGGACATGGCTTCGCCCACCTCCGGACCCATGCCGTTGACCACGTTGAACACGCCGGCCGGCAGGATGCTGGAGAATATCTCCGCCAGCCGCAGCGTCGAGGTGGGGGTCAGCTCTGAAGGCTTCACCACCACTGTATTGCCGGTGGCCAGCGCCGGCGCCAGTTTGAACAGGAGCAGCAGCAACGGAAAGTTCCAGGGAATGATCAGGCCGCAGACGCCGATCGCTTCCCGCCATACCTGGGTGTGGACGGGCTCCGGCAGCGGTTTTGGAGGGAGCGTTTCCACAAAGGGAAATTGCTTGACCTCTTCTGCCAGAGTCATCAGCAGGTCCATAGCCAGGGGAATGTCCAGGCCCATGATGCGGCTGATGGTGCCGCCGGAGCTGCTGACTTCCAGCTCGGCCAGTTCGGTGGCATTGGCACCGATCAGTTGCGCCAACTGGTACAGCAGCTTGCTGCGCTCGGCGATGGGCATGTCACGCCACTCGGGGTTATCGAAGGCAACCCGGGCGGCGCTGACCGCCGCATTAACGTCATCAGCTCCCCCTTCGGTCGCCTCGGCCACCACTTCGCCCGTGGCGGGGTTGGTGACGACCATGTATTTGCCGCTGGCAGGTTTCTGCCACTGGCCATCAATAAAGTTGTCATAAATCGTTGTCATTGCACTTTCCTCGTAAGTGGTTGGTGATGGTGCAGAAGTTCGGCGGAATGCTGGCTGCGCCGTCACATCCGCCTTGCTCATGTAGTCAGTGATTGCCTGGTTTCGTTCTGGATTCAGAGATCGAGCACCAGCCGGTCACCGCTCTTGGCGCGTCCGACACAGACGCACATCTTGTCGTTAGCCGCTCTTTCGGCATCACTCATAACCGCGTCGCGATGCTCCGGCTCTCCTGACAGGACCGGGGTGATACAGGAGCCGCAGATACCCTGGGTGCAGGAGCAGATCACGCCGGCACCGTTGTCGTTCAGGACATCCAGCAGGAACTGGTCGGGCTTGACGGTCAGGATCTTGCCGGAGCGTGCGAGTTCGACTTCGAAGGTCTTGTTCTCGCTCATATCAATTTCCCGGGCGACGAAGGTCTCTGAGAAGATCGTCTGATCCGGCCAGTCGGCACCGGTGAGGGATGTCTCTACCCACTCCATGAAGCCACCCGGCCCGCACATATAGAGCTCGCGCCCCTCTGTCCAGGCTCCCACCGCCGTCTCCGGCACGAATGCTTCGGTGTCGGTGAAATACACGCTAATGCGGTCACTGAAGGGCAGTTCGGACAGGCTGTCGCCAAAGGGCAGGCTGGCCTGGTCCCGGGCGCAGACGTGCATCTCGAAGCTGGCGCCGCGCTCATAGAGTTCGTGGGCCATGCCCAGGATCGGTGTGATGCCGATGCCGCCCGCTACCAGGACGTAGTCAGTGGCGGCTTCCGCCAGCGGGAAGTTGTTGCGCGGCTCGCTGATCTCAATCGCCTGTCCCACCGTGACATTCTCGTGCATGGCACGCGAACCACCGCGACCATCAACTTCTTTTTTCACGGCGATCACAAAGCGGCTGCGATCGCTGGGTGAGTTGCACAGGGAGTACTGGCGGACCAGCCCCTGGGCAACATGTACGTCAATATGGGCGCCGGCAGCAAACGCGGGGAAGGTGATGGCATTGCGCGGAATCAGCGTGAATTCCCGTATGTCTTCCGCCACATCGCGAATCGAGGCGACTTCGGCGTCCAGCCTGCGCGATGTCGGCTCCTCCCGGAAGATAAGCTCCGGGGGCCGGTTGAAGAAATTACCTACTGGCACATTCTGCTGGTCGAACAGGTGTTTGCCGGCGTCCCAGGCCGCGTGGTAGCGGAAGAACGGTACCGACGGCAACAGGTGGTGCAGACAGTGAACCGTCTGGCCCAGCATCAGGAACTTCTGCAGTTTGTTGCTTTCGATCTTGACCGTGGTCTGGAACGGGTTCTCCTCCCAGATCACACCCTCCGGGTGCTGAATGCGGGCCAGTAAATAGGCGTTCGCCATCAGGCCCATACGCTGGGGAATCATCCAGATCAGTACGAACTCCAGCGCCAAGGGCGACGACAGCCAAACCACATGCCACAGCGTGTACAGGCCGACGCCCACGGAGAATTCAATACGCTCCTTTACCGGGCGCGAGCTCCAGCGCTTCAGATACCAGGACACCCAAAATAATTCCACATAGGCCAGGGAGAACGGCACGGCCAGACCCTTCGTAGACACCATGAACTCGTCCGGGTCCTTGACCTCGTCGCCGGTATAACGGTGGTGCTCCATGTGCAGATAGCGAAACACCCTGGCGCTGAGGCCGGGCACCAACATGAAATTCGCCACCGTCCCCAACAGGTCATTGAAAAAGCGATTACCGGATACAGCCCGGTGGGTAGAGTCATGCAGAATCGTAAACGCCAGAAAGGCCATGAAGCCATTGATGGCGATCAGGGCGCTCCAATGGATCTGGCCCTGCAAATAGAAAGTCGTGCTGAGTCCGTAGCCCGTGAACATGAAGGTAAACAATCCGATTGCCTGCCAGGCAAATACCGGGATTGTGGTGAGTTTGCGGAAGCGGGGCTCTCGAACCACCTGTTCCAACACTTCTCTTGCGTAGCTTGGGAATGCGTATGCCATGGTTATATCCTCCAGTTGTGATTAAAAGAATTAGAAGCGGTAACCGACGGTCAGGAAGTACACCATCGGGTTCAACTCGGCTGAAGTTTTCAAAGTCGCGTCGCCACCGAGCAAAGCCGTGTCGGTAATTTTCAACTCGGCATCGGTTTCGAGATCGATGTACATGGCGGAGGCGCTGATCATCCATTTCTCGTTGATCCGGTAGTCCATTCCCACCTGGGCCGCCAACCCAAAAGCCGAATCGATACTCAGCTCGGTGTCGCTGGCGTACAGATTGGAAGCCAGCGAGTCCACGGTCTCCTCGCCAAAGAAATAGGTGTAGTTGACGCCCAGGCCCAGGTAGGGCTGAAAGCGGGTCCCGGTGGGAATGTAATATTGCAGCGTCAGAGTCGCCGGCAGATGTTTGTAGGTGCCCAGCTTGGAAATGCCGAGCGGCTCCAGCCCCTCTGCGTAGATATTGTGCTCGGGTGGCGGGGCGATGAGGGTCTCGACGCCCCAGTTGTCGCTCAACATATAGGTGATGGTCATGGTCGGCTGGCTGCTGTTGTCGGTCGTCAAGCTGGTTGTGGTGCCCAGCAGATTGCCGACGTCACCGATCCCGTCCAGGTTTAGCGCCTCGCTTTTCTCATTGGGGACAATGGTTGAGTAGCCGCTGCGAACGATGAAGTCGCCCTTCTCGTACGCAAAGGCCGGCATGGCCGCAGTCGTAGACAATGCGGTTGCGACTGCCAGTTTCTTGAATGTACTCATGATGATTCCTCTCGTTATCGCCGTTTCATTGGTTTGTTGTACCCGGATCTGGTGACGCTGCCTCATTCGACGCTGCTTGAAATGACGCTGCCGGGATTGGGAAACAGAGTACGGCGTGCGCAAGCGGCAAAACCCTGTAGTTCGATAGGGATTTACCCGAGTCGGGTAGGGAGCCCGCTGACGGTTGCTCGTCTGTGCTTGGGGTTGCAGCCTGCTGTCCCGGTGGCGTTGTGAGTGCCCGAGCGCCGGCAATGCCGGCGGCCAGCGTACCCAGCACCACGCTCAAATGCACTCTAAGCTATTGATTTTTAATGTAATAAAATAATGGTCAGGCTATCGTAGAAGTCTCCACGACAGCCCGGGAGGCCGCACTGGTGAGAACTCGACTATCCTGATGGACAGCCCGCCCTACCTTTGGATAGGGTGGAGAAAGTTGAACTGATCGCTAGTGATCGGGAGAGGAAAAAGCGAAAATGGTTGCAGCCAAGGAGCTCGTCATTGAGACGAAACTCGTCCCCCCCCATACCTACAAGTCGATCACACGGGAACGGCTGCGGGCACCCGACGCCCTGGTACAAGGACAATACAAGATCGCACTGGTTACGGCTCCCGCGGGTTACGGGAAATCCACGCTGCTGGGTCATTGGTACCAGCAACTGAAGGATGAGGGATTGGCCTGCACCTGGTTGAGTATCGAATCCCATGAAGACGACGCAACGCGCTTCATCCGGTATCTGGCACACAGCATCGAGATGCAGGTCCAGGGATTTTCACACGGCATTATTTCTCTTCTGGATTCAGGCAGTGACCCGGAATCCCAATCCTTTGCGGAACATTTTTTGACCATGTTGAATGCACTCGATGAGAGAATTTTCATCTTTTTCGATGATTTTCATTGCATCAAGAACCCGCGACTTCTGGAGCTATTCGATTGGTCGGTGAACCATCTGGCCGCGAACGTTACCTTCATCATCGGCAGTCGGGAGATCTTGCCGTTCTCCACGGCGCGCTTGAAAGTGCAACACCAGCTGTTGTTACTGGAGATAAAGGATCTGAGGTTCACCGAATACGAAAGCAGGGAATTACTGAAAGACGAGGCAATCATAGGCGCCGACAACAAGTTGATTCAGCAACTCACCGAACGCACCGAGGGCTGGCCAGCAGCGCTGGTACTGGCCAGCCTGTCGCTGGAGACCGTCGAAGACATCGACGAATTCGTCGCCAACATCGCCGGGGAAGAACGGGAGATCACGGACTATCTGGCGACCGCGGTGTTGGCGGGGTTGACGGAGGATCTGGCTGAATTCATGAAGAAAATCTCCCTGTGTGACCGCTTCACCCCGGCGCTCTGCGAGGCGATGACCGACCGCTCTGACAGCAGAGCCTACCTCGAGGAGATCCGGCGCAGAAACATGTTTCTGGTTGCCCTGGACCGTCGCGGTAAGTGGTTTCGATTTCATCACCTGTTTGGTGGCTTCTTACAGGCGCGCTTACGTGATGAACAACAATATGATTGTGCGTCCCTGTACAGTCGTGCCGCCAGCTGGCATTTCAGTAATGGCACGATCGATGAGGGAGTCCAATACGCGCTTCTGGCCGAGGAGTACGACCTGGCGGCTGAGTGGATCGCCGGTTACGTCGAAGAGCTGGTACAACAAAGAGGCAAGCACTCAACGCTGTTGTCCTGGTTGGAAAAACTGCCCGAGGAGGTGCTGCAGAGGTGGACCGAGATCCGTATTTTTTACGCCTGGTCACTGAATTTCATGCACCAGTATGACGCGGCGGAGCAGCAACTCGAGAAGCTGGAAAAACTCCGTACCCGGTTGCTGGGCGTCGACGAATCAGGTGAGAAGACGGCGGATCGAATAGCGCTTGCCACGGGCATGATACGTAGCATTCAATGGGCGCTCAGAGATGGGGTCGAGAAATCCGCGCACCACTCATCGCAATGGTTGAAGAACTGGAACGACCACAAGAGCTTTGCAGTGGCGCCGGTTCAGGTGGTGCACGGTTTCGCCTGCAAGTGCAAATCAGACTTCAAGGGCTGCCACTCAAGTATTACGGAATCCTACGCCATCCTGGAATCGGCGAAGTCTTTTTACATCCTCGCCTGGGCGGTCCTGATCATGACCCTCTCCCTGGCGAAACAGGGCAAACACAATGAAGCGATCAAGGAGTGCAATCGCTACAAAGCAAAAATAGACGAGGAATTGGGCAGCAATTCCCATTCGAGCAAGATGCTTTCCGCCCTGCTGGCGGCGATGCACTACGAACAAAACGAGTTGTCGAAGTCCCGGGATTTACTACAGGACTGCCTGGCCTACGTCAGGGAACAGGGCAGCGTGGATAGTGTGATAGCAGCCTACACCACGGAATCCCGACTGAGAATTCAGAATCACGATGTGGAAGGCGGATTCTCCATCCTTGACGAGGGCCAGACATTGGGGCGACAACGTGATTTTCCGAGGCTAGCCGTCACTCTGCTCGGAGAAAAGATCCTCGCCCACCTGCGATTGAAGCAGGTGACACAGGCACAAAACCTGGTGACCGAATATGAAGACCTCTCCCGCGGCGTGGAGGGCACGGGCTACGGCAGTCTGCCACTGGCTGATCTACTGAAAGCACGCGTGCTGATTGCCCGTGGTGACTCATCGGGTGAAGCTTTGGATCTGTTGTCCACCGCGATACACCGCGCGCGAAACCTCGGACTGGGGCGACGTCTGATCGAATTGCTGATTGTCCGGTCTCTGGTGCGCGCGAAGATCGGTCAGACGAATGAGGCGCTGCGCGATCTGCGAGACGCGCTGCAGCGTGCGGCACCGCAGAATTACCTCCGCGTATTCCTGGACGAGGGAGACGCTGTCAGGCAATTGCTGATCCAGTTGGTAAGCAGTGGCCCGGGATACCGCAAAGACCTGGATGCCGACTACATGGACACGCTTCTCGAGGGCTTCGATCTCCCTGCAGGGGACACGTTGATTCAGGAAAATACGGCGGATCGACGCGAGCCGACGCTACCCGAGGGAGTTGTACTCGACGATATCACCGCGAAAGAAATTTCAATACTCCAGCTTCTGAGCGAGGGGAAATCGAATAAACAGATCGCGGAAACGTTATTTGTCACCGAAGGCACGGTCAAATGGCACCTCCACAATATCTACACCAAACTGAATGCCAGGAACCGATCTGAAGCGGTCGCGCTGGCGAGAAAATTCACGATCATTTACTGACCATTCAAGGTCTCCCTGACCTACATCCTGCTTGGCGCCATCAGCATTGAAACCGGCAAACCCTATTTTGCTCTTGTAGCGGGCACCTGCATCTGGTTTTTCGGGATCAACACAGTGGGTTACCTGATCGAATTCCTGAGGCGGCATCGTCATAGCCACCAGTTTCGGTGATCAAAGTATGAGGCCGAAAATCAAGCAAATCGCACACGTCGCTTGTGGCCGGCCACTCGCTTGCAAATAGATTATTCGCCTTCCTCCCGCAATCTTACCGGGCCGAACTGGCCCGGGTATTTGCCGCTCATGGGTGCATAAAACTCGCGCAGAGTTTGCATATCAGCGCTGACGTTGCCGCTGGGATGTAGCGCCGGTCCAAAACCTCCCCGTTTCTGACCGTAATCCAGAAAGGAGGGTACGATGGGGATGCGGGCTCCGCAGGCAATATGGTAGAAACCTGACTTCCAGTAATCGACCCGGAGGCGGGTGCCCTCTGTGGGTACGACCAGAATGAGATCTGACCGGTCGTCGAAGGCCGCCACCATGGAGGCGACGACGTCGCGGTTCTCGTGGCGCACAATGGGCACACCGCCGAGCGCACGCAGTAGCCAACCCAGCGGCGGAAAAAACAGATTGTGCTTGGCCATCCAGGTAACCTTGATATCGAACGCCGCCGCGAACAACAACATACCGGGCAAGTCCCAATTGGAGGTGTGGGGCGCGGCGATCAGCACAAAGCGGCGACTCTCCGGTCGCTCCCCCTCAACCCGCCAACCCCACAGGCGAATGAGCCAGCGGGCGATCCATGCTTTCATAAATCGAACACCATAACGCAATGTTGCCGTACTCTACTTGGCGTCAAGGCCAGCGTCTATCATCCTTTCAGGGGCGCGGCTATTCGATTTCCCCAGCTCTACTATACTTCGTGCAGTGACAAAGTAGAGGTCGGCAGCATGACCAACTTGACATTGCCTGTTCCACAGCCTGCGACCACTTTATAACGCCATGATGAAGCGAATGGGTGGTGTGGACGCGATGTTCCTGGGCATGGAAACGCCGCGTGCCTACATGCACACCTTCAAGATCGCCATTCTGGATCCCGCCGCGCACCCCGAAGGCTGGTGTTTCCAGCGCTACCAGGAACGAATGCAACACAGGCTTCATCGCATACCCCTGTTCCGTTGGCGCTACATGCCAGCACCACTGGGTCTGGGCCATCCCCTGTGGGTTGAAGACCCCGATTTCTACCTGGGCTACCACTTGCGCCGTGTTGCCTGCCCCGCTCCTGGAGACCACCGCGCATTGTGCGAGTTCATGTCCTCCGTCTACGCCTACCAACTGGATCGCAGCAGGCCGCTCTGGATCACCTGGGTCGTAGAAGGCCTGGAGGGGGGCAAGGTCGCAGCGGTCACCCTGGTTCACCATGCTTACGTCGACGGGGTCGGTGCCTCCCATGCCATGCAACAGTTTTTCAATTTGGAGCCCAGTGAAGAGGAAGAACACGACCCGCCACGATGGCTACCACCGCCGGTACCCTCCTGGTCGCGACGCTTGTTGGCGGGCATCCGTGATCTGCCGGGATTGATCGCGACCGGATTGCCAATAGCCGTGTCAGGACTGAGGAAGAAGCGGAAGCTTGACCGGGCCTATCGTGATGCCGGCAAGCCCCCACATCCCTCGCCGGCGCAGATGCCGGCGACGCCGCTGAATCGTGTTCTCAGTCATGGCCGTACCTTCGTCTGCGAGTCCATCCCCCTGGCGAATTTCAACAAGGCCAGGATCATTGACGGCGCCACACTCAACGACGTGTTCCTGTGTTGCGCGGCGGGCGCCTTGCGACGCCTTCTCCAGGACATGGATTATGACCCGTCACAGGGTCCATTGGTTGCCGGCATCCCAGTCGCCGGGGAGAGACCGCCGGGGATGGAGGGCGAGGGCAACTTCGTGTCCACCGATTTCACCTGGCTGCATATCGAGTTCGAGGACCCCCTGGAGCGCCTGGCGGCCAGTCATGCCAGTACCGATGAGATGAAAAAACACATTGAAGCCGCGCGCGGCTCTGACATCACCGCCCTGGCGCAGTTGTCACCCATGCTATTGACCCGATTTATCGCCTGGATGATTCGCAGAAAAGGCGGCAAACTCGGGCTGGCTGGCAATGTCGCCGTATCCAACGTGCCGGGGCCGCGTGAACCGCTCTATCTGGGCCCAATCGAAGTCGTGAACTGGTTTTCTACGGGACAGATATTCGATGGTACGTCACTCAACATGACCCTGTGGTCTTACTGCGGCAAAGCCAACCTGTGCATACTTGCCGACAGCAAGGTGTTGCCGGACGGATGGGTCTTGCACGATTATTTCTGTGAGGAACTGGCTGTTTTGAACGGCATTGCCGATCAAATGACCGCCCAGGAAGAACTAAAGGGCACGGCACGCAACACTCAATCGACCACGCGGAGGGCCAGCAAGCGATGAACGAGCAAAATCTTGGGGAATTACTTTCCCGGCGTGCAGAAATGTCGCCCACCCTGGAGGCCTATGTCGCGCCCATTGAGCAACAACGATTCGATTACCGGGCGCTTAATTCCTATGCCAATCGCCTGAGGGGATTAATGGCGACGATATCTGCGGGCGGTATCGGCCTGATCCTGTTGGCGATTGCCATCGGAAAAATCGAGGTCTGAAGAACCAGCGGTTTACCAAGTCCAAATCGCTTACTACACTCCTAGTTTCAACAGGAGTTCACGCATGATTGTAGAGCAGGTCTGGACCGGTAACGCTTTTAGAAACTTTAATTATCTCATCGCCTGCCCGGACACGGGCGAGGCGATGGCGATTGATCCGCTGGATCACGAAAAATGCCTGGCCGCTGCCCGCCGTCACGGCTGGCAGATCACCCAGGTACTCAACACCCACGAACACTTCGACCATATCGGCGGTAACCAGGCAGTTATCGCCGCCACCGGTGCGCGATTACTGGCCCACGCCAACGCCCGTGACAGCATCCCCGGCATGGATCGCGGGCTGCAAGCCGGGGATATCATCAAGATTGGCAAGACCGTGGAACTGGAGGCCCTGGACACTCCCGGCCACACCATGAGTCATGTTTGCCTGCTCTCCCACACCGAGGTCCCCGCCCTGTTTTGTGGGGACACCTTGTTCAATGCCGGTGCCGGCAACTGCCACAACGGCGGCCACCCGGAGGAGTTGTACGACACGTTTGCCACCCAACTGGCCCAATTACCCGAGCACACCCGTATTTATCCCGGGCACGACTATCTCTCCAATAACCTGGAATTCACGCTGGACCGGGAACCCGACAACGAGCATGCCAGGCAGTTGCTGCAAGAGGTCAAGGACCAGGATCCCAACTCGGCGCTGGTTTCAACGCTGGCGCTGGAAAAGGAGATCAATACCTTCTTCCGTCTACACAGCCCGACAGTCATCGCAAGGTTGCGGGAGGTCTTCCCCGACCTGCCGGAAAAACCGGACCCGCGCACGGTGTTCCTGAAATTGCGGGAACTGCGCAACGATTGGTAGTTGGAGTCGATCATGGATGAACCGGTAGCGGACACCCGCACGCCCTCGCCGCCCTATGGCTACTCGCGCCCCTGCGCTCACCCGCTGGAGCAACAGGTACGCATTGTCGCCGAGTTTTACGTGCACAAGATCAGGCCCAGCCGCATCGCCTACCGCATGGGGATCGATATCGACCTGATTGAAAAATTGATCGCCGGGGAGGCCCACCAGAACGTCTTTCAGGAGATGGTCAACTACTACCGCAAGAATCGCCGTAACCAGCGCCTGCAACAATCAAGGAAGATCAAGGGCTCTGCCCAGCTGGAACTGCAGGTGAAAATCGAGCAAGAATTCAGCGAGAGTGGGTCGCTCTAACCCGGAGTAATTGGGGAAAACTTGAGGGTGGCTGCCAGGCCAGCGAGCCCCGCCAGCACCAGCAACAACCAGGCATAAGCGGGCAGGTAAGCATCCCGGTAAAAGGGATCACCGATGTCCTTCACACTCCACAGGTTGCCGCTGCCCGCACCCACCACCAACTGACCCTTCATACCCTTCTCCATATGCTGGGCCATATCGCAATGAATCAGGTAGGTGCGGTCATCGCCGGGCACAATAAATGTGCCGGTCAGGGTGGCACCGGCATTGGCCTCAATATGAAACATGCCGGTGGGATACAGGTATTTAGGCAGTCCGTGCACCATCCATTGGTGGCGAACTTCATCGGCATTGGTGAAGGTCACAGTGACCCGGGAGCAGGGTTCCACCTTCAACTCGTGCTGACTCATACCAAAGATCATACCCGGGCTACCGGCGGCGAATTGAATGCCAGCGGATATACTGAAATGGTAGTCCCGGCTTATCTCCTGACAGCCCCGGGGCAACAAATCGCGGTTGGCATTCATGACCATGCCACTGCTGTCCATTTGCATATCGTGGTGACCGTGATGCTGGTCCTGCGCGCTGACAGCAGTGGACAGTATCAAGCAAAGAAAGAGTATCGATCGCACCAGAATCACCTGCGGGAAGAAGTCACTACCAGCCCCACGAACATGCCTGTTGCCAGCGCCAGTGCCACCAGCCGTAACAGCAACCACCAATCCACACCAGGGTCACTGAACAGCCCGGGGGCATAGCTCTCCCAGATGGGAACTTGCTTGCGGTAGTAGGCCTCGGTGAAATAGGACTGCCAGGACACCCCCTGGGTCTGCGGCCAGCCTTCCTCGTCCAGGTACTGGGCGTAGACGATGGCACTGATATTCCCACCCGGGCCGATGCCATCGTTGGTGATACCCTTGTATTGGTGGTCATGGAAAGGCCAGATCCCTGGACCGTAGGCATACAGACCATCATTATTCGTGTGCAGGGCCAGTTCTGCCCGCTGCGATGTTGCCAACCACAGCACATCGCGCGGGGCGCGGTTCGCTGCGGGCAGGTCGGCGCCATCCTGGGCGGTTACGATGAACTTGTGGCCGTGGGTATGCAGGGCTATTCCCTTGGCGCCACCGTTCAGTACCCGCAGCTTGATCCGCTCATCCTCTTCCACCACCAGCAGGGACTCGCGAAAGGTATAGGGGAAGGAGCGACCATTCAGAGTGAAATAATCGACCGTCGAATCGGTGACATCGTAATCCCGGTGCATGGATTTGGTAATCAGTCGCGGGTCATTGTACTGCTGTATGCGCTCACCCAATTCCTTGTCCAGGTCCAGGTAGTGTAAATCGTATTCCCGGTGGTACTGCTCCCGCACGGCTACCGAGGGTGCCCGCACCTGCCCGGCGCCCAGGTTCATGGTCTGCAGCCAGTTATCAGGCCGGTTTTCCTCCACAATAAACAAGCCTTGCAAGCCCATCATGACATGCACATGGGGCTGCACATGGCAGTGGTAGAACATGGTCCCGACGTGTCGCGGTGACAATTCATAAGAGCGCGCCCGCCCCGGTAATACCGGCACCTCGCTGGTGAAAGGTACACCGTCATTGCCCTGCCCCGTGGCCGTGGTAAAGCCGTGATCGGCGCCGTGCAAGTGCAGGGTATGGGGCATGTAGTGGGTGTTCTCCAAGGTAATGGTTACCCGGTCGCCCTGCTCCACCCGCAGCGCTGGCGAGGGCAAGCGCAATCCGGGTCGCGCCACATTCGATCCAAAATTCTCCGTGGCCATCCCCGCGAGTTTGGGGGCGAATACCCACAGTCCGGGGGTGATACCGGGCGCCAGGGCATACTGGGTAACCGGTGTTTTCGATTCAGCGGAACTGCCATTGAGCTCGGCAACCTCCAGTCGAATATGAATCTCATCCGGGTCACCATCGCCGTCCAGGTCGCGTCCCTTTACCACCGCATCGGCCGTGAGCCCGCTCTGCATTAGTGTATTGTGGCTGACATTATTGGTGCCCCGAACAAAGGCCGCCACCGCATAGGGGTTGTCCGCCACACAGGTCTCTGCCGGCAATACGGTCACCCCTTCAATCTGCTGGCCTTCGCGCCAACCCGCGTTCTGCTGCGGACAAAACACCTCGGCCTGCTCCCGCACAGACTCCAGGCCAGCCGGCAAACCGCGGTAGGCGCTGGCACCGAACCACTGGCTTAACTGCAGGCGCAGCGGTAGTGGATACCATTGCGGTGGATAGGCCAGCGCAGCCAGCACCAGCAATACAAGCCACAGGCGATAGCGGGACAGCACGCTAACTCCCCCGCCTCGACCGATAAACGTAGAAACCCGCCACAGCCAGGGCCAACATCAGCAGCAACCAGAACAGGTAGTTGGTCTGCCCCACTTGAAAGGGAAATACCGCGTTGTAGGTGATGTCCTTACTGGGATGGGGGGCTGTCACAACGCCTATATACCAACCCGGTTCCAGAAACGTGTGCTCCGCGAGTAACTGGTTCTCCGGGTAGACCAGTGATGGCTGGTAGAACACGGTGCGGGCGTCGATATCCTCAATCGCCTGGATATTCTCCCAGCGGGCAAAAATACCCAGCTCGTCGACATCGCGAATAATGCGAAAATCCACCGCTACCTCTTTCATGCTGCCGTGCAGGTAATCCAGTACAAACAGGGTCTTGCCGATGTCGGGCAAGTCTTCACAAAACTCTTCATCACCGCTGGTATCCGACTGATAGATGGTGAAATGGGCGGTGTATAAACCGATTTCGATCATACAACTGCCCGGCTCGCCAACCACCCCGCCGGCGGCATAGCCTCTGCCTGCAATCAATAACAGCAGCAGTACGCCAATTCTCACGCCTGTCTCCCAATCAGTGCCCGCCCACTCTACCAGAGCAGCGCGTAGTTGTGACGGCATGCCCATGCACTGTTGACGCAGGTATCAGCACCCAGCGCCCGGGCGGGCGTTGCCCCAAAAATTGTAACCCGCGATGCGCGGCATGCCCGGCAAGTACATCTCATCCAGCACCTCAACCTCAAACCCACCCTGCGCCAACAGCGAGGGTATGTCGCGATTAATATTGCAGCCCCCGGTAAAGCTTCCCCAGAAGCCGTTGATCCGGTTCTGCCACTTGCGCACTGAGGCATCTGGCGCAATCCCGTGTTCACAGAAAATTAATTGCCCGGAGGGTTTTAGCACACGCCGCATCCCCTGCAGCGCCATCACCGGGTCGGGGATCGTGCACAGGCTGAAGGTGACCAGCACGGTATCGACACTGTCGTCATCCAGGGGTATCTGTTCTCCCGGCAGACCCACAAACTCCACCGGTACTCCCAACGCCCGGGCGCGCTCGCCGGCCAGTTTCCAGGATTCCTCACAGGGGTCCAACCCGATCAAGCGCTCGACTTTGTCAGTATCGTAGTAAGGTAAGTTGAGGCCGGTGCCAATTCCAATTTCCAGCACGGTTCCCGAGGCCAGTGGCACCACTTTTTCCCGTTGTTTGCAGATGGGTTTGGTGCCACAAGCACAGTTAATCAGGTGCGGCAGAATATGCTTAGCGTAAAATCCCATGAGCGGTTTCCATTGACCAAAGGCCTATTATAGGCACAATCAGTGCCGGAGAATCACCACAGGATCAAGATCATGATAGATGTTCACTACTGGCCCACCCCCAATGGCAAGAAAGTCACCATTCAGTTGGAAGAATGTGGCATCGACTACAACGTCGTCTATTGCAGCATCGGCACCGGCGCCCAGTTTGAAGAAGACTTCCTCAAGATCAGCCCCAACAACCGTATGCCCGCTATCGTCGACCAGGATCCCGCTGCGGGTGCTGGACCCCTGTCCGTGTTCGAATCCGGTGCCTGCATGATGTATATCGCTGAGAAAACCGGCCAGTTTGGCGGTCGCAATGAGCGGGAGAAGTGGGAAGTCTATCAGTGGCTGATGTGGCAGATGGCCAACCAGGGCCCCAAGACCGGAGAGCGCGGCCATTTTGCCCGACTGGGAGATGACCAGGGTGACCAGAGCTATGCCCTGCGCCGCTTCAACGACGAGGTGCACCGCATGTACGGGGTCATGAACAACCGCCTGTATGATCGCCGCTACCTGGCGGGGGATGAATACACGATTGCCGACATGGCCAGCTATCCCTGGGTGGTCAACTGGGAAGGCCAGGGTATCGATATCAAGGAATTCAAGTACTTCAAACGCTGGTTTGAGGAACTGAGTGAGCGCCCGGCGCTGCAACGGGGCATGTCGGTGGGCAGCGACCTGACCCAGGATTACTCGCAGATCTCCGATGAGGACAAAGTCAGAATCCGGGCCTTGCTATTCAACCAACGGGCGCGACCGGCCCCGGAAACCGGCGGCATCGAATAAGGGGAGAATACAATGGGTAGACTGGACGGAAAAAGGATTGTTATAACCGGGTCATCGCGCAGCCTGGGCCGGCATTTCGCGCTGGCCTGCGCCGCCGAGGGCGCTTCCCTGATCATCAATGGCACCAACGAGGCCGCGCTGGCCGGGGTGCACGACGAAATTACCGCGCTGGGTACACCGGTACACGCCGTGCCCGGCTCAGTCACCGAGAGCGACGTTTGCTCCGCCCTGGTCGATACCTGCGTAGACAAATTCGGCGGCATCGACGTCATGGTCAACAACGCCGGCATCGTCCGCGACCGCACCCTGATGAAAATGAGCGACGAGGATTTTGACGAGGTTATCGCCGTCAACCTGCGCGGCCCCTTCCTCTGCACCCGCCAGGCCGCCGTGGCCATGCGCGAACAGGGGGGCGGCCACATCATCCAGATTACCTCGGCTTCCGGGCTGCTGGGCAACTTCGGCCAGACCAATTACGCCGCCGCCAAAGCCGGGCTAATGGGGATCATGTACACCGCGGTCAAGGAACTGGAGCGCTACCACATCCGCAGCAATGCCATGTGGCCGGTGGCGCGTACCGATATGACCCAGCCACTGATCGACCGGGCAGAAAAAACCGCCGCCGAGCTGGGTTTCGGTGAACCGGAAGATGTGGCCCAGGGCCTGGTCTGGCTCGCCAGTGATGCGGCCGCCAAACTCAACGGCCAATGCCTGACTTTTAACGGGTTGAAGACAGCCCTGTGGCGCGGCCCGACTGAAGAATATGTGAAACGGGAGCAGCAGCCGATCAGCATTGAGGAACTGGAGAGCTACTACGCGGAGTTGGAGCCGATTCCCATCTACAGTACCCGTGGCTAGACAAGCAGCACTGAAAATCTCGACAAGGGAATCCGGGGTCAGGCGTCAGGCGTCACGCGTCAGGAAAGATCGAAGCGCGCGCAGGATATCTACCGCCTCGCCCTTGCTGGCTTCACTGTGGTGAATATCAATCCAGCGCAGCTGCCCCAGCGATGCGTCAGCGTAGGCGTGCGAGTCGAGATCCACGGCCTCTCCAAAAACCGTGAGCCAGGCTTGCCGCCTTTGCCAACGCGAGGGGTGCTCCGCTAGACACGGTGCGGGATAATGTCGAACTCGCAAACAGTCCCAGCCGCGTCCTGAATGCACACATCATGTTTCTTGTCCGCCCAGTCAACACCGACGTAGGCAGAAAATGGAATAGTGTTAGCAGGCTCCATGACTTGTCTCCCTTGTGCTAGATTGTAGGTAAGGGACATGCCTGCTTGAGATCTGCGAAAGTAATATAGGTGAGCCGGTGCTACGGCAAGCCCTGAGTGTTCGTTGGTGATCTCAAGCGCACCCGATGACTCGAAGGTAAAGCAGTGAACATCGCGTGTTGACTCCGAGATATTCGTAGTCAGCGGGTGCATGTCCCGCTCTCACTGACAGCTACCTGCCAGTTGGTGCGAGTATCGCCGAAAGAGGGACGGAGTATCTATAATACTCCGAGAGCAGCCCTTCGAGGGTGGTATGCTGAATAACCAGAAACGACTCAACTCGTACATTCGTCCAACTACGTAATCATCGCCAAATTAGTCCACCCCTTTGGTTAACTGGCATCCAACGCCGCTAATTCACCCAATTTGTGATCCCCGTCACGGTTTCCATTTCAGCATTATGTGAGCTGCGTCACGGTTTCCATTTCAGTGTTAAGCGCGGGGGTCGGTATAATTATCGTAAGGAATTTACAGGCTCTTCAAGGTGGAGGTATGGAGACAAAACGTACAGACGATCCTAAGATGCAAACCCGTTTTCGTTCTGATCGAGTGTTCGGGCATGACGGTAAATGGTTTTTTTATACGCGGGAAGGCACTATCGAAGGGCCGTTTGAGGACCATTTGGAAGCTAGTTGGCAGGTGGAAATCTACATCAAGATGACGGCCTCACATCTCGCTGGAGAACTTTCACTGGAACCGCTTGAGGCGTTCAGTTCAGAGTAACTCGATTTTGGCACTCTGGGAGGCTTATACGTGCCACCTACCATGCCGCAAGTGTGAGCCGTGGGCCGCTGCTGACTGGAGTTACACGTCAGGCCTCTAAAACACGCGTAAGTGCGCTGATAAATCTGTCTCGATCTTTCGTATATTTGAAAATCGTACGATGGATGTCTGCCGGCCGATAGTCTGGGTCAAGCTCCTTGATGGTCTTGGCAATAGGCCGCGCTCTAATGTCCTGCTCGAGTAAACTCAAACTGGCGGCCAGGTACAAATACGCCGGCAGGAAGTGAGGATTGGCGTCAATGCTGTGGTGCAATGTCTCGACGGCGGCTGCATAGTGCGCCTGCATGAAATAGCATACGCCGCTTGGAAAGTAGTATCCGTGGAGCGGGTTCAGCATTTGTGCTTTGGCAATATTTTGAAGTGCCTCATCGGCCCGGTTACTCCAGGCCAAGGCAAAGGCGAGGCGTTCTAAGGCCGCAACGTCGTTGGGGTCTAGAATAATCGCTTTCTGCCCTGTTTCTATGGCAGCGTCGTGTTGTCCCTGCCACAGCAATGCCCAGCACAGCGCGGCGTTGACGAATGCGTTTTCACCATCAAGTGCAACGCCTTTCTCCGCGAGTTCCACTCCCTTTTCTATCGTATCCTCCCGCGACAGGTTCCAGCCTCCAATCCATTGGTAGACAGTGTTCAAACTCAATCTTCCGTAAGCAGTTGCATAGCCTGGATCCAGTTCAAGTGCCGATTCAAAACAATATCGGGCTCTCTCAGCCCCTTCTCGTGTGCGCATCTGCGCTTCCTTCATACCGCGCAGCAAGTAGTCATAGGCTTCGATGACCCGCGTGCCCCTACGCTGTAACCGCGACTGGTTTGCAGTTGATATCTGTAGCTTGAGCGCGGCGACAATCTTGCGATTTACGCTGTCTTGCAGGTCGAAAATATCATTGGTTTCGCGGTCAAACCGCTCGGCCCAGATGTGCCTGCCTGTTGCCCCGTGTATTAGTTGCGCGTTAATCCGTATTCTGTTACCAATCTTCCGAACGCTTCCCTCAACAATGAATTCAGCTCCCAACCTGGCACTGACAGCCTGCGCGTTGGTGGCAGACCCCTTGTAGACAAATGTTGATTGTCGTGCGATCACCGATAGCCCTGGCAACTGGGAAAGGTCGGTAATCAAATCTTCGGTGATCCCGTCAGAGAAATACTCCTGCTCCGGATCCGTGCTCATATTGTCGAATGGAAGGACAGCAATCACGGCATTCCTGACCTCTGTTGGCTGTAATATATCCGGATGTGCTTCAGGTGTTTCGAGTTCTGTTGGGGCAAGATGTGTCTGACTCTCGGGGAACTGAAACCGTACCGCGTAGCCACGTTTTGGAAAAGAGATCCGAACTTTATCCTCCCGCCCCTCATCATCGTAGTATTCCAGCAGTTTGGAGCGTAGCCGCCCCGCTTCAACACGCACGATTGCATCGACAGTCGGATCAAAGGACTCGTCTCTATCGAAAACATCAGTGGCGATTGAAAATTGATTCAGGCTGCCCGTTTGTTCAGAAATAGCATGGTCAACAAGATATTGCAGGAATCGGCGCAGACGCTCGGCCTGAACCAACGCCTGACTGTTAAGGATGCGTTCAACATGCTGACGGACAGCTGCAAGTTCCGTTTCCTTCATTCCTTTGACTTTTTCAGCCATAGTTCTGCTCGCAGCGCAATGTAGGGAGCCTCTGAACATCCTAGCACAGTGGTATTCCAAGCCTGAAGATAGCCAGTATGCAAGACACTTTCAGGGCTCTGTCGCGAGCCTTTACCAGTTCCAGCTAACGGTAATGGTCAGGCACAATCATCCTGTCAGAGCCAACGCGTAAAACTGTTGCCATGCGGGTAATGAACTCTTGCTTTGACCTTTCTTCAGCATGCGCCAGAGTTCGATGCCTGCTAAAGTAGCCCGTGCTGACCAGAATGATTTGAAGCCCGGCATGGGTCGAATCAGCCGCTTGATAAACCGGTGATCGGAATGCCGCACCACCTGCTCGACAATATTATTGAGGTATTTGCACTGGCGGATTTTTACACGCTTGTTTTTATCGCTATTGTACTGCTTGATAGCGGCCGTATTGGCACCACTTTTATCGATATTGATATCGTACCATGGTCCACCACATAGCCTCGCTCCTACATCAACTCCTCAAGATCTCGATAGCTCAGCGAATAAGCTACGTACCACCGCACGCATTGTAATATGATATCTTGCTGGTGATGGCGGCCTTTGAAGCTGATCATAATTTGTCCAAGAAATATAATTCAGAACGCGAAAGTATAGATTGCCGCGCCGCGGACGCCAATTTCGCGACACAGCCGATCGAAGTTGGCCAGTCTATTTTCGGCTGGATAGCGTCTGCCCGGTGCTGCGTGGGTGTCCGAGAGCAAGCGGCGTAGAGCCTGCACTACTCCACGAACGCCCGCTCGACCACGTAGTGACCCAGTTCGCCGTGGCGGGTCTCCCGGAAACCCCGTGCCTGTAACATAACGCTGAGATCCCTGAGCATGGAGGGGCTGCCACAGAGCATGAAGCGGTCATCCTCCGGCGTCACCTGGGGTAAGCCGATATCAGAAGCCAGCTTGCCGATTTTTAAAAGATCGGTGATACGGCCGTTGGTCTGGTACTTCTCGCGGGTTACCGTGGGGTAATAGATCAACTTCTCCCGCACGTGGTGGCCGAAGTACTCATTGTTGGGCAGGTGCTCGGTGATGATTTCCCGGTAGGCCAGTTCCTCCACATAGCGGCAACCGTGGACGAGGATGACCTTGTCAAAATTTTCGTAGATTGCCGGGTCACGGATAATACTGAGAAAAGGTGCCAGGCCGGTGCCGGTGGCGATCAGGTAGAGGTTTTTCCCCGGCAGCAAATTGCCCTCTTCCAGCGTGCCGGTGGCCTTGCTGTTAACCAGAACTTCGTCACCCACCGTGATTTTCTGCAGTTGGGAGGTCAAGGGACCATCCGCCACCTTGATGCTGAAGAACTCCAGTTCGTCCTCGTAGTGGGCACTGGCCATGCTGTAGGCCCGCAGCAGAGGGCGACCCTCCTGCTCCAGGCCAATCATGGTGAAATGGCCACTCTTGAAACGAAAACCCGGATCGCGCGTAGTCTTGAAGCTGAACAGAGTATCCGTCCAGTGATGTACATCCGTCACCTGTTCACGCAGTAATTCAGCCACTTGTTGATCTCTCCCTTGCCGGTGCCATAGCCAATAGTGTGGATATGGGGGCGATTGCTGTTGAAATCAATATAAGTGCAATTAATATATTGGTAAAACAGTATATTTCTATATAATAAAACGTTTTTATCAATATATGAATGCTCCACTCCAAGGGGTTCCGGCAGAACAGCGGTACCCGGTGGATAACCGGCCTCCGGAGGGCTAACCATGCGCTACACCCTGCGCCAGCTTGAAGTGTTCCTGGCCACCGCCCACTACCAGAACGTCACCCGCGCCGCCAACAGCCTCGCCATGTCCCAATCCGCCGCCAGTGGGGCCCTGCGCGAGCTGGAACAACAGTTTGGAGTACAGCTGTTTGACCGGGTGGGAAAGCGGCTGCGCACTAACGAACTGGGCCAGTCCTTGCGACCCCGGGCCGAGGCTTTGCTGGAACAGGCGCAAGAGTTTGAGCAAACCATCGCCGACGGCAGCGCCCCCGGACACCTGAAACTGGGCGCCACGCTCAGCATTGGCAACTACCTGGCCGTGGGCATGATTGCCGCCTTCAAACAACAATTCCCGGAGGCCGAGATCGAACTGAATGTTGCCAACACCGAAACCATCGCCCGCCAGGTGGCCAACTATGAGCTGGACACGGGCTTGATCGAAGGCGAACTGAGGCACCCGGACCTTGAAGTGCTGCCCTGGCGGGCGGACAAACTGGTGGCTTTCGCCGCACCTGGCCACCCCCTTGCCAGCTCCTCTGCCCTCAGTGATGAACAGCTTCTGAGCCTGCCCTGGGTGGTGCGGGAACAGGGTTCCGGCACCCGCCAGACCTTTGACCGCGCCATGCACGGCTTGTTGAGTGATCTCGACATCAGCCTGGAACTGCAGCACACCGAGGCCATCAAGCGCGCCGTCGAAGCCGGGCTGGGCGTCGGCTGCCTTTCCATCATCTGCATGCAGGAAGCCTTTGCCCGCGGTTCGCTGGTGCCCTTGAATATCCCCCACCGTGACTTTAGCCGTCGATTCAGTATCATCCTGCATCGACAAAAATACCGCGGCAGCGGATTGCAACAATGGCTGGCCCTATGTCAGGACTGGTAATCTCAAATCGTGTCACTATTCCCCTGCAGGAGGTAGAGTTTCACGGCATTCGGGCCCAGGGCGCCGGCGGCCAGAACGTCAACAAGGTCTCCAGCGCGGTCCACCTGCGCTTCGCTATCAGGAAATCCTCCCTGCCCGACGACTACAAACAGCGACTGCTGGCCTTGCGCGACAGGCGCATCAACAAGGACGGCGTGATCATCATCAAAGCGCAACAATTTCGCAGCCGGGACAAAAATCGGGAGGACGCGCTGCAGCGTTTGCAGCAACTGATCAGCAAAGCCATGGTCACCCGTAAAAAACGCAAGCCCACCAAACCCAGCCGCGCCTCCCAACGCAAACGGATGGACAGCAAAACCCGCCGCGGCCGGACCAAGTCGCTGCGCTCCAGGGTCAGTGATGATTGAGCCGATCGGCGCAGCTGAGCAGGCGATTGTTGTTGACCTGACAGCCGACTACGTGGCGCGGGCGGAGTCCATCTTCCAGCGCGAGTTTGCTGCCGTGGAAGTGCGTTTTGATTTACCCGGCGGTTCTGCCGGCATGTTCAAGGTGCACGGCAAATCCTGCTGGATTCGCTACAACGCCTGGTTATTCGCCAAGTACTTTGACGATAATCTCAGCGGCACCGTACCCCATGAAGTGGCCCACTACATCATTCATTGCGTCTTTGGCATGCGTCGGATTCGTCCACACGGGCAGCAATGGCTAGCGCTGATGCACAAATTTGACGCCGATCCCACCGTCACGTCTGATTTCGATCTCAGCGGCATCCCGCAACACCGCCAGCGCCGCTTCGCCTACCGTTGTGACTGCCGCACCCATAAGTTGTCCACGCGTCGACACTACACGGTGCTGCGGGGCAAGGGGCAGTATCAATGTGTGAAGTGCAAGGGGGATCTAAGCGCAGTTCAAGCCGACTGAACCGCGCCGAACTACATACAGTAGCACCAGCAAGCCGACGGTGGCGGTAGCCATCGAACAGGCGCCGTACAATCTCACGGGATCACCGGAGGCGGCTATGGTGGTGTTAACCGCGAGTAACAGCGTTCCGGCTCCGATACCCGCCACGATCCGCAGCCCCAGCAACAGCGCATAGCTGTCAGCCAGGGCACTGATGGAATGCACCACCACCAGCAATAGCACCGCGAGCGTCAACACCCAGGGCTTCCGTGCTCGCTGTCCCAGCGGTGCCGCCAGCATCGCAACAACCGACATGGACAGCAGTTCCAGAGTCATCAGGTGTCCCGATTGTTGCTCATTTGCACCCATAACGGTGATAACGGCACTGACCAATAGTGGCGCAATATTAAACGGTGTGGTCGCCAGGCTTATCCACTGTTATCGGTGTTGTCACCGGGATTTGTCCACACTCACCGGTATGCCCGAGTCGTCACGCCACTTCGCGCCAGCTCAAAATATCCCTGGTGCAGGTTTCTGCGGGGCCAAAAACAGGTAAAAGGTGCTCAAGCTCCTCACCGATGCACCACTGCAGGCACCAATGCGAATTGACCCGCATGAAGTAACTTGCTTGAAATTTCTTCTGCTTGGCTATCAGCACTGCGTGATCGTCTATCCGCAAAGCAATAGCCATCAGAGCATCGTGACTATCGCGTGCCTCGAGTGATTGGCATTGGGGATTCGGACCGGTGCGACGAATCCAGCGTTCCCGGTAATCGACATCAACTCCATCGAGTGCCACGCTGCCCTCTTCGATCAATGTCTCTCCGTCCCAGGATATGAAGCCAATGTCCTCCGGATGCCGTCCACTGAAGTCGAGGCCATGGTGAAAGGTGAGCGCCGGGGCATTCCACTCCAGTGGGCCGCCAATGGCTTCCGGCAGGGCGTTCCCACCGGGCTGGCTGACGCGGATATCCGCGTAGCGTGAGGGCGTTTGCAGCCAGATTACGCGGCTGTCTTCAAAGCACGGGTCAGCGTTAATCTGCAGTGATTCGCGCTGCCAGACACCGACAAGTTCACGCGGCACAACTTCAGTCATGTGGAAATAGCCTCCAGATAGGCATCGTGAAACCGGGTGATAGATTCTTCGAAGTCCCGCGTCAGTGGTCCGACAAAGAAAGCCGGTGATTTAACAGCAGCCTGGACCCGGGCCGCGACATCGGCGTCCTCAACTTGCGTGACCTGGTGGAAGGCCTTGAGGAATTCCTCCGGATCCTGGCCAGGTAAGGCGCGCAGTCGCAGCGACATCCGTGTGCGATCGGGAGCCAGGGTGAATGACGGTACCCGGACAGAATAGAATTTTACGGAAGGCCCTCATAGTTCATATAAGGCACAATTAAGGGGTAAATTCGGACAGGGGAGTAGCGCCGGATTGTGCGGATCAAAGAACTCTATCTTCGTTAGCTAATCGCCATTTGACGGTATGCGCTTGGCGTGTGTCCGGTCCACTTCTTGAACGCGCGCCGCAGGTTGGAGGTTTCTGAAAAACCCACCAGCGGGGAGATATCCTCCAGCCTCATCTGAGTTTGGGACAGGTAGTTTTTCGCCAGTTCACAACGTACGTCATCCAATACCTTTTGGAAGGTTGTTCCCTCCTGTCCCAGCTTGCGGCGCAGGTTGCGGGTGCTCATGTGCAGACGCTCGGCTATGGCCTCCGCATGGCGCCGATCGCAGGCCTGGACCAGCACGACTTTGCGTACTTCATCAACAAAGCCCTGGGCGTCTGCCATGCGCTGGACGATCTGCTCACATTGCCGCTCGCAGGCCTCCTGTGTCACGGGATCCCAGGTGGACACCCGCAATTCCCGGTCCCGATCGCTGATGACAAAGCCGCTGTGCTCGCAATCAAAATGCACCGGACACGCGAACACCTCGGTATATACCTCGCGGTACGGTGGTGCCGGATAATCAAACTTCATTTGCTTGGCAACAAACACCTTGCCGGTTACCTCGCGCAAAACGGAGTTAAATGAGGAGAAGTATTCCTCAATGGTAGAGCGGTGTACCCGGGCCAGGTGCAGTGTGTCGAGGACGCGAACCTCCAGATCACCGTTGCTGTGCTCCCTGAGTTCGACGCCGACGGCGATGCCCGCCAGCTTGAAGTACCGCACCAGCACGTGCAGCGCGTGCTCCAGGTCGGCACTGGTGAAGGCCGCATAACCGTACACGCCGAGAGTCGACATACGGGTGAGCTGACCCACGCGCAGGGCCCACTCTGGCCGGGGACTCAGCTCCGCCGCGCGTTCAAAAATGGTGATCTCCTGCTGCAGGGTAAGCAACTGCGACGGGTCCGCCAGCTGCGCCAGGGTCAGTGCGCTGTCCCGCAGCAGGGCCTCAGGGTCGACACCCCAATCCAGCAACATTTCCGTCAGTCGGCGGATGTACACAGGCGGCACAATTTTTTGCTCGAGATCCATGGTGATACATCTCCGGAATCACCGGGAGTATCTCTAAAACTCCGAGGCCTGTCCACATTTGACCCCCTGGTGCTGAGCATCCTATGGCCAATGGGTTTGTCGACTGCGACCGGTCCTGCTGACCTGGGCTTCCGCAAGGACGCAAAGCATCTCGAACATCAGCGCGAGGATCTGCAGAATTCGTAGCACCTGACTTATTCCGGGCTAATACTAATTATTGTCGACAAATCGCACCGGTTGCCGTTGCGAGCCCCAGTTGCCGGGGTTGGCCTCAAACACTCCTGCCAGCGGTGTTGCACAGTTTGGGCAGGCTCCATCTTCAGTCAATTGCCAGCGGCCCATTTCATACCAGTCCCGTTCGATTAGCAAATGACCGCAATGGTGGCAGTAGGTGGAATTACCGCCAGCATCGTGCACGTTACCGGTGTAGGCATAGCGGATTCCGGCCGCCATGGCGATCTCCCGGGCGCGGGTCAGGGTCTGCGCCGGGGTGCGGGGTATATCGCGCATCTTCCAGTCGGGATGAAAGGCGGTGAAGTGGTGCGGCACCTCAGTACCCAGGTTTTCCACCACCCATTGGCACATGGCTTCCAACTCGGCTTGCGAGTCATTTTTCCCGGGTATCAGCAGGGTGGTGATTTCCATCCAGACATCAGTTTCATGATGCACGTAGATAAGAGTGTCCAGCACCGCCTGCAAGTGGGCGCCACAAACCTTGTGGTAGAAAGATTCGCTAAAACCCTTGAGGTCAATATTAGTGGCGTCCATCGCCGCGAAGAATTCCGCCCGCGGTTCCGGGCAGACATAGCCCGCCGTCACTGCCACCGAGCGCACTTCCTGTTCCCTGCAGGCCTGGGCCACGTCGATGGCGTACTCGTGGAAAATGACCGGATCATTGTAGGTAAAGGCGATACTGCGGCACCCCAACTCCCTGGCTGCCTGCGCCAGGCGTGCGGGACTGGCACTGTGCGCCAGGGTATCCATCTCCCGGGACTTGCTCATATCCCAGTTCTGGCAGAATTTGCAGGCCAGGTTGCAGCCCGCGGTGCCGAAGGACAACACCGGGGTACCGGGAAGGAAATGCGAGAGCGGTTTTTTTTCAATCGGATCGACCACAAATCCGGACGAACGCCCGTAAGTGGTCAACACAATCTGCTGGTCTTCACAGGCGCGTACAAAGCACAGGCCCTGCTGCCCTTCGCGCAACTTGCAGGCCCGGGGGCAGAGGTCGCACTGTACCCGGCCGTCGTCCAGCACATGCCAAAAACGGGTGGGAACCACTGATGCGTTCATACCTCTATTATAGCGCGTCTGGTACTTTTAAATACCAGCGGGTGAGCGCACAATAAAGCCATGGATGCTGTACGAGAAGCCGCGGTGGCTGGGCAATTCTATCCCGGTAAAGCGGCCCAGCTGAAGCACGTGGTGGATAACTTGTTGCAGGAAGTCGCGACTGATGCTCCCTGCCCCAAGGCAGTGGTAGCGCCCCACGCAGGCTATATCTATTCCGGGCCAATTGCGGCACAAGCCTATGCCCGGGTCGGCAACGGTGCGCAACAGATTTCCAGGGTCATCCTGCTGGGACCATCACACCGGGTCGGTTTCTCCGGCATCGCCACCAGCAGCGCGGAATTTTACGTCAGCCCGCTGGGCCGGGTGCCACTGGATCTGGCCGCAACCCGCGAGATCAACCGTTTACCCGGGGTGGCCGTACTGGATGAGGCCCATGCCAAGGAGCACAGCCTCGAAGTTCACCTGCCCTTTCTGCAGCGTTGTCTCCAAAGCTTCAGCCTGGTGCCACTGGTGGTTGGACAGGCTGAGGCTGCGGATGTCGCACGGGTTCTGGATACCCTCTGGGGTGGCCCGGAAACCCTGATCGTGGTCAGTTCCGACCTCAGTCACTTCCTGCGCTACCCGGAGGCTCAAAAACAGGATGCGGAGACCTCGCGCCTGATTGAGGCTCGCCATACCCACATCAGCGGCGAACAGGCCTGCGGCTGCAAACCGCTGAACGGCTTGCTGCAGGTGTTGCGGCAGCGCGACCTGAATATTTCCACCCTGGCCGTGAATAACTCCGGCGACACCGCCGGTGACAAGGAACGGGTGGTGGGTTACGGCGCTTATGTTGTCGAAGCACCGGTGGTGTGGAAGCCAGCGGGTGTTGCGGATGAATCTGCTGCTGAATCCTCATCGCTGAACACTTCCCAGCGCCAACAATTGTTGCACCTGGCACGCAACACGATTTTACGGCGCTTGCGGGGCGAGCGCGAACTACAGATCCCGCTAGAGCAGTATCATCCCGAGCTGCAACGGCAAATGGCCAGCTTTGTGACCCTGAACCGACACGGTAAGCTGCGCGGTTGCGTCGGCAATCTGGCCTCTTCCCGGGCTCTGGTCGAAGATGTGGCGCACAATGCCGCCGCCGCCGCCTTCAAGGACCCGCGTTTTGAACCGGTAACACTGACGGAGTACGCGGAACTGGAGTTGCATATCTCGGTGCTGAGCGAACCCCGGCGTTTGCCGGTGACATCCCGGCAGGATTTACTTGAGCGCCTGCGGCCGGGTGTGGATGGCGTGATCCTGCAGCAGGGCGATCACCGCGCTACCTACTTGCCTTCGGTGTGGGAACAGCTGTCCGACCCGGAGCAGTTCGTCAGCGAGTTGCGACGCAAGGCGGGGCTGCCCAGGGAGGGTTGGAGTGCGGAGATGCAGGTGTCGATCTACACTACCTGCGAGTTCAGTTCGAGGCGGACCCTTTTCTAAAACGAATACCGCAGCTCCGCCCCATACATGCGCGGGGCGTTATAGGCCACGCCACCTACACCGGCGGATTCCAGCAAAGCCGTGCCACCCACCAGATAGTCTTCCTCGGTAAGGTTGCTTCCATATATCGCGCCTATCCAGTTGCCATCATTGGAAATCCAGGTCACCCGGGCACTCAGGTCAAACTGCTCGTCTTCCAGCCATAGCCCGGTGAGGCAGCTGGTGTGATCGAAGCAGTAGTCAATGTCCTTCTTGTAGCTGGCCTGGAGGCGCGGAATAAATACACCGACTCC
>JAPUKZ010000042.1 GCA_027295405.1 Gammaproteobacteria bacterium | reverse complement strand
GCCCCCTTGAGATCGGCGCTTGGATCTCTCTCCGCCCTACCGGTTGCCACTGCATATCGAAAAACTTGGCCTGCAGTCTGCTTGGCGCGGTGAGCCATATCGACCGCGCCTCGGCCTTCCACCTTTCGCAATGCCAGAAGCAGCTCCTGTGCCGTAATCTGTGCAATGGGGCGACGACCTAAGGGAGGAAATAGGTCATTTTTCAGTAACCGCCAGGTGCGGTCCTTGTAGCTGTTTGATTTGTCAGAAATGCGCGTCTCAAACCACTCTTTAGCCAGCGCCTCAAAACTGTTCTCCCCTTCTTCGTACTGAGCCAGTTTTTTTAGCCGCTTGGCCACACCGGGGTCTCTGTCATCGTCAAGCATGTCACGGGCAGCGGTGCGCTTCTTTCTGGCTTTCTCTAGTGACACATCGGGGTACACCCCCAAGGCGAGTGTTTTCTCCTTGCCACCAAAACGGTATTTGAGTCGCCAGTATGTGGAACCATTGGGATTGATGAGCAGGTACATGCCCTTCTCGTCAGACAGCTTGTAGGGCTTGTCCTTGGCTTTTGCCTGTTTGATGGCCGTTACAGTGAGTGGCATGGCCCGCCTCCTCTGTGCTTGCTGTGCACCCTCTGACAGGGCAAATGGGGGTATCAACTCGGATTTGGTAGAAACTACCCCAACGATACCCCCGCAATTGGGGGTATGTTAGCTGACAGTGCTGGTCATTACAATAACAGTCGTAAACAAAAAAGCCCCGGTTTGCGGGGCCTTCAGGTCATTACATGATGTTGTAATAGAGGTATTTGGTCGGTGTGAGAGGATTTGAACCTCCGACCCCTTCCTCCCGAAGGAAGTGCGCTACCAGGCTGCGCTACACACCGACATCTGGCGAGGCGCGCTACTATACCAGAGCGCGATTTTTAGTAAACCCCGGCCCAGCGGGCGAGCATAACGCTGAGGACACTGAGACTGCTGACGATGGCCAGCAATATCAGCGCCAGACGAATCGGGTGGAAAGGTTTGCGCGGCACCGAGTTGACCCCGGTGCTGAGGAACTTGTCCACGCGGGCCTGGTCTTCCGGCGATAGTCTGGGCTCATCTGACATGAGCCCATTCTCCTACCTTGCGGCAGGGAGATAAAGGGACCTAGCAAAAAAGAGGGAACGTAGCACGGTTTTCAAGAAAACCGTGCTACGTTCCCTATTTATTAGAAAGCGAACAACGCTTCGTCCATCTCCATCAGGTTATCGGAGCCGGACAGCATCGATTCCTTGTGGGCCAGGGTCCGGGGCAGCAGGCGTTCGAAATAGAAGCGCGCTGTATGCAGCTTGGCCTCGTAGAATTCCCGTTCCGCGCCGTTTCCGGCTAGTTTGTGCTGAGCCAGCACGGCCATTTGTGCCCAGAAATACGCCAGCGTCACGTAACCGCTGTACATCAGGTAGTCCACCGCTGCAGCGCCCGCTTCATCGGGGTTGTCCATGGCGGCCTCGCCAATCTTCGTGGTCAGCTCCGCCCATTCATCGCAATAGGCCTGGAGGGGCTTGATGAATTCCGCCGCATTGTCATCGCTGTGCTGCGTGCAGAATTCCTGGATCCGGGCCGTGAAACCCAGCAGCAGCTTGCCGCCGCTGCCCAGCACCTTGCGGCCGATCAGGTCCATCGCCTGAATACCGGTGGTACCCTCGTACAACATGGCGATACGGGCATCCCGCACAATCTGCTCCATGCCCCACTCCCGGATAAAGCCATGGCCGCCGAAAATCTGCACACCCAGATTGGCCGACTCGAAACCGGTCTCGGTTATGAAGGCCTTGGCAATCGGGGTCAACAAGGCCATCAGGTCGGTCGCCGCCCCGGCCCGTTCCGCATCGGCGAAGCGTTCAACATCGGATAATTGCGCCAGGTAGTAGAGAAATGCACGACTGCCCTCGGCGAAGGCTTTCTGGGTCAATAACATGCGCCGCACATCCGGGTGCACGATGATCGGATCAGCAGGACCGTCCGGGTTTTTCGGCCCGGTGATACTACGCATGGCCAGACGCTCACGGGCGTAGGCCAGTGCCCCCTGGTAAGACAGCTCACCGTGCGCAAGCCCTTGCACCGCAGTACCCAGACGCGCCACATTCATGAAAGTGAACATGCAGGCCAGCCCCTTGTTCGGCGGCCCGATCAGGAAGCCTTTCGCCCCGTCAAAATTCATGACACAGGTGGCTGAGGCCTTGATACCCATTTTTTTCTCGATGGAGGCACAGTACACCGGGTTACGCTCACCGACACCGCCGTCTTCATTAACCAGGAACTTGGGCACGATGAACAGGGAGATGCCTTTGGAACCCTCCGGAGCGTCCGGCAAGCGCGCTAATACGATATGCACAATGTTGTCCGCCATGTCATGTTCACCGGCGGAAATAAAAATCTTGGTGCCGGTGACGGAATAGCTGCCGTCGGCATTGGGTTCGGCCCGGGTCCGCAGCAGGCTAAGGTCGCTGCCGCACTGCGCTTCGGTCAGGCACATAGTACCGGTCCACTCACCGCTCACCAGTTTGCCAAGCCAGGTTTGCCGCTGCTCATCGGAACCGTGTTCCAGCACAGTACGCACCGCACCCAGGCTCAAACCGGGGTACATTCCCCAGGACCAGTTGGCGCTTCCGGCTAACTCGTTGAGGATGATGCCCATGAGACCGGGCATGCCCTGGCCACCAAATTCAGTCGGCGCGCTCAGCGCCGGCCAGCCATTCTCAACATATTGCTTATAGGCGTCCTTGAACCCTGCCGGGGTGGTAACACCCGCTTCGCTCCAGTGGCAACCTTCCTCGTCGCCGGATTGATTGATGGGGGCGAGCTGCTCTTCGCAAAATTTCGCACCCTCCGCAACAATCGCGTCCAGCAGGTCGCTGGTGGCTTCCTCGCAACCCGGCAAGGATTGGTACAAGCCCTCCGAGTCCAGTAATTCGTTCATCACAAAACGAATGTCGCGTTGCGGTGCTTTGTATTCCGGCATGTTGTTCCTCTCTCGCTCTCTGCTTGCACAGGTGTGTCGATGTGAGATGTTAGCGACGAACACATAGTGCTATAGAGAGGGCACGGAAGTCAACCCTGAAATCGTGCTGGCACCCCCCGTACGCTAGCGAACTTCCAGGCAGGTGCTTTAAATATATACTGATTACGATGTGTCAGCGCTTACTTACTTAACGGTGCAGAGGCCAAAACTGATGGCAATCCGATCCGGGTCAAGGCAGAGATGTACTGCTGCACAAGTTCCAATAGCCGGATGCTGCGGCAGCATGAACGCGGCGTTTTCACCTACAGGGCTGCCACCGTCTCGACCATCGCGGCGGTAAGTGACGCGACATCCTCGCTACCCATAATATAGGGTGGCATGGTGTACACCAGCTTGCCGAAGGGCCGCACCCAGACACCCCGGTCGACGAACATGGGCTGTACGCGCCGCATGTCCACAGGCTCATGGAGTTCAATCACACCAATCGCCCCCAGGCAGCGCACCTCGGTAACCGAGTGCAGCTCCCTTGCAGGTGCCAGGCCGGATTCCAGTTCTGTTTGCAAACGACCGATAATCCGCTGCCAGGGTTGCGCCAGTAACAGTTCGATACTGGCGATTGCGATGGCACAGGCCAGTGGGTTGCCCATGAAGGTGGGCCCGTGCATAAACGCACCGGCGTCGCCGGCGCTGATACCGCCGGCGATCTCGTCATTACACAGGGTTGCTGCCAGTGTGATATAACCACCGGTCAGGGCCTTACCCAGGCACAAGATGTCGGGTTCCACCCCGGCGTGCTCAAGAGCAAACAATTTGCCGGTGCGGCCAAAGCCGGTGGCGATCTCGTCGAAGATGAGCAGGACATCGTGTGCATCACACAGAGCCCTGAGCCGAACCAGGTAGCCTGGGCTATAAAAGCGCATACCCCCTGCGCCCTGTACCACCGGCTCCACAATGACGGCGGCTATTTCATGGGCGTGCTTGCGTAACAGGTCTTGCATACCGCTGATGTGTTCAGGGCTGCATTCCTCGTCAAAGCCGGGCTGCGGTGCTTCCGCAAAAAAATGCCGCGGCAAGACCTCACCGAACAAATGATGCATGCCAGTGACGGGATCACACACCGACATCGCGCCAAGGGTATCACCGTGATAGCCGTTGCGAAGGGCGACAAATTTTTGCTTCTGTGGATTCCGGCGGGCCTGCCAATATTGCAACGCCATTTTCAAGGCGATCTCCACAGCGACCGATCCGGAATCGCTGAGAAATACCCGGGACAGGCTCGCTGGAGTCAGCTGCACCAACAGGCTGCAAAGTTTAACCGCAGCGGGATGCGTCA
>JAPUKZ010000419.1 GCA_027295405.1 Gammaproteobacteria bacterium | reverse complement strand
GCCCCGAATTATTCAGGGCCTGGGCCAGGGTCAGCGCCGAGACGATGATCAACCACAACTCAAAGGGGAATCTGCGCCTGAGTTCGGCCCCCTTGACCGTACCGAAGATCAGCATACCCGTCAGCAGGAAAGCCAGACCCTTGATCAGGGGAACGAGTTCGAGAGTTGCCAGGATTATCACCACCAACAGACCGCCGGTGATGAAATAGTTCTGTATTGGGGAAACCTTCGCCCCCACCACCTCGTCGTCGATGATGACGAAATTCTTGTCCAGATTCTTGCGATCGTGAAAATCGGGGCCCACCGCCAGCATCATGCTGTCGCCCGCCTGGATGGTGATATTACCCAGCTTGCCAGACAAGCGTTTGCCGCCGCGGCGCATCCCGACCACTGCGGCATCGAACAGGGAGCGAAATCCGCTCGCCTTGAGTGTGCGACCTTCGATGGTCGCATTGGGCATCACCACCACTTCGATGACGTTGCGACTCAGCAATCCTTCATCCAGAGCAAACAGAGTCAATCCTTCCAGGGATTCCAGCACACCAACCTGTTTCACGTCACCGGAGAAAATCAGCTTGTCGCCCTCCTCAATCACTTCCCGTGGACTCACTGGCGAGATCAGGTGGCTGCCTCGCACAATTTCGACCAGAAACAACTCCTCCAGTTCGCGCAGGCGGTTGTCGATCACACTCTTGCCGATCAGGAGCGAGCCGGAGTGGGCTTCTGCCTCTATCAGGTATTCATTGAAATCAACAGTTTCCGCACTGGTAGCCGGTAACAAGCGCCCGGAGAACAGTATCACCACGAGACCGATCGCGGTCACACTGGCACCCACCGCGAAGAAGTCGAAAAACGCCAGACCCTGTCCGGTCATATCCTCCAGGAAACCGCTGACGATCAGGTTGGTTGAAGTCCCGATCAGGGTCATGGTTCCACCCAGGATGGCGGCGTAAGAGAGGGGTATCAGCAGCTTGGACGCGGGATGGTGACGATTATTGCGTACCGCATTAGCCAGTGTTGCAACCACAGCGGTATTGTTGACGAAGGCGGAGAAAAAGGCGGTGACCAATCCCAATCGTAGCAGGCTGGTGTGGTAACCCCGGGTAACCAGGCGGCTGGACAGGTTGCTAAGCCAAGTCAGCTTCTCCAGGCCCACTGACACCAGCAACAACAGGATCAAGGTCACCAGCCCCGGATTGGTCGCTTTCCCCAGTACTTCACCGGTATCCACCAGGCCCAGGAAATAGGTGGCCAGCATGCCGCAGGTAAACACCCAGACCGGCGGCCAGCCGGTGAATACCAGGCAATAGATCAGGCCCACAAACAGCAGAGATATTATTATTTGTTCAATCATGGTCCAGGGGGTTGCCGAATCACCTCCAGCGCGTCGATCAGCCGGCCTCATAATACCTGCTTTGTACTGCACAGTAAGCAGGAATTGTGGCCCCACCCGCAGCGCGCCGGGCGACCATGCCTGCCATGTCCCAGGCGCCCGCGCCCGGACTGGTATACCAGCGCACCGCTTCCAGGGAGCCTCTTCGCAAGTATCCGGCCTCTCCGGCTTTCAGACTTGTCTAGTCTGTTTGGACGATTCGGGGCCCGGAAAATTTCGCGATCATGGTCCCAAATGATAATCTGGCAGCGCTTGGAGGAGAAAATGATGGCACAGCAGGACCTGAGAGTGGTGGTTATTGGCGCCGGCATGGCAGGTATTCTGGCCGGCATCAAATTGCGGGACGCGGGCTATGAGAACTTTGTTATTTATGAAAAAGCCGACAAGATCGGCGGCACCTGGCGTGAAAATACCTACCCCGGGCTGACCTGCGACGTGCCCTCCCACCACTACACCTACACCTTTGAGCGCAACCCGGACTGGACCCGACACCTGCCTCCCGGGTCGGAAATTCAGGCCTACTTCGAGCGTACCACCGCTAAATACGGCCTGCAGGAGTACCTCCAGTTCGGCCAGGAAATCAGCCGTTGCGAGTACCGCGATGGACGCTGGGAACTACAGATGCAAAGCGGTTTGCAGGACAGTGCAGATATCGTCATCGCCGCCACCGGCGTGTTGCACCACCCCAGTTATCCAGATATTGCGGGCATTGCCGACTTCCAGGGCAGCATTTTCCACAGTTCCCGCTGGGACCATGACCTGCCCCTGGACGGCAAACGCATTGGCATCATCGGCAACGGCTCCACCGGTGTGCAGTTAGTTTCAGCGCTGGCCAGTCGCGCCGACAAACTGGAACACTACCAGCGCACTGCCCAGTGGATCATGCCGGTGGAGAACGGCCATTTCAGCGAAGAAGAACGACGCGCGTTCCGGGAAGACCCCGCCCTACTGGCGGAGGTAATGAACGTTGATGCCTTCAATGCCGCGGTTGAGAGCTACACCCAGGGCCTGACCGATTCGAATTCCGAAGGTGCGCAACAGATAGGTGGAGCCTGCCTGCAGAATCTGGAAAGCAGCGTGCGGGACCCACAATTGAAGGAAAAGCTGCGGCCCGACCACGCTCCGATGTGCAAGCGACTGATTTTTTCGCCGGATTACTACGAGGCTATCCAACACCCCAATGCGAACTTGGTAACCGAGGGCATAGAGCGTATTGAAGCAAACGGCATTCGCACCCGGGACGGGGAGTTGCATGAACTGGATATTATCGTTCTCGCCACCGGGTTTCGCACCGACCAGTTTATGCGGCCCATGGAGATTATCGGCAACAATGGGGTAGATCTGGAGTCCGCCTGGGCGGTACGCCCGGTTGCCTACCTGGCGATATCAATTCCCGATTTTCCCAATTTTTTCATGCTCAATGGACCCAACGGCCCGGTGGGCAATTTTCCCCTGATCGACATCGCCGAACACCAGTGGACCTATATCGAGCAGCTGATGGAGGAAGTCAACTCGGGCAGGTGTGCCGGAATCAGTGCCAGCCACGAAGCCATGCAGGCTTTTGACGAGGAACGCATCGCCGCCGCCAAGAAAACCGTCTGGTATACCGGTGGCTGCAAGAGTTGGTATCTTGACGCCGAAGGTATTCCGGCGAGTTGGCCCTGGAATTACTCCCGCTTCGTGGCCGAGATGGCAGCACCGGCGTTGGAGAAATTCGATTATTTTCCGGTTCTGCAAATCAAGCAGGCTAGTTAGCGCTCGCGGAAGGACCGATCAGCCCAGTCAGAGTTTTCGGGGGGGCCGATCACAGGTGCCATCAAACCAGAAAAGAGGGCAGAAAAATGAGTGACTGGAAAGGCAAAGTCTGCGTCATCACCGGCGCGGCCAGCGGTATAGGCGCGGGTTTGGCGCAACACGCCGCGAGTCTGGGTATGCAGGTTTGTGCCGCCGATGTAGACACTGCGGGCCTGCGGAACCTGGCCAAGACGCTGGCGGGGCGAGATCAGGTGTGTGACACCATGCTGGTAGATGTGAGCGACGCGGATGCGGTTGCAGCCCTCGCAGCATCGGTATTTTCCAGCTACGGCAAGGTCAACCTGCTGTTCAACAACGCCGGGGTACTGGTGGACGGCAAGAGCTGGGAACGTTCAGAGCAGGACTGGCGCTGGAACCTGGACGTCAACATCATGGGTGTGGTCAACGGTATCCGCAGCTTTGTGCCACGCATGCTGGCACAGCAAGAGGCAGGACGTGTCATCAATACGTCCTCGGTGGGCGGCCTGCTCGGCGGCGGCAGTTTTCTCGGTCCCTACCAGGCCAGCAAGCACGCCATAGCCGCTATTACTGAAACCCTGTTCCAGGAACTGCGCCTGGAAGCGGCGCCCATCAGCGCTTCCTGCCTGTGCCCCGGTGAGGTGGCCACTGGCATCTGGGAATCGGATCGCCTGCGCAATGAATCCGATCGCCCGCAACTGGGCAGCGAGGGCGAACAGCAATTCCATGACGCGGTCGCAGGCATGGTTGCAGACGGCCTGACGCCGGCGGATTTTGCGGCGCGGGTATGGGCGGGTATCGAGGCCAACAAGTTCTGGATTCTGCCCCAGCCAGAGTTCAAGCCCATGTACCAGTTACGGGTAGACTCGGTGATGAACGAATCCGACCCGCTGGGCATGGCGGATATGCTAAACCCGGCCCAGCAAAGCGACTGAAAAACTCAGTTGTCCTAGTATCAGTGATTCAAACAGGGATGACGCTATGACGATAAAAGCAATACTGGTCAGCTGTGCTTTGGCACTATCCGCAGTGTCTGAAGCTGCGCAGGAATATTCGCCCTACATCGACGAGGATTTTCCGAAAAACCTGTACTGGGGCGATACCCATCTGCACAGCTCATTCAGCATGGATGCCAATATCATGGGCAATACCGCCCTGCCACCGGAAGCTGCGTTTCGGTTCGCCCGCGGCGAGCAGGTGACCGCCAACAACGGTATGCAGGTCAAGCTGGTGGCGCCGCTTGATTTCCTGGTGGTATCGGATCATGCGGAACACATGGGCATTCTGCCGAAACTGCGCGCCGGCGATGCCGATATTCTCAGCGATCCCGTGGGCCGGCGGCTCTATGATACGCTGACAAATGACCCCAATGGCGCCCGCGTGCTGATGGGAGAGCTCCTGAAATCTACCAGCGCCAATGTGCCCATCATCGCCAACGAGGCCATCGAGCGCGGGGTCTGGCAGCAGTCCACGGCAACCGCAGATGCCTACAATGAACCCGGCAAATTCACCGCCCTGATCGGCTACGAGTGGTCCTCGATGCCCGCCGGGGACAACCTGCACCGGGTGGTTATTTTTGCCGATGCCGCGGACAAGGCCAACCAGATAAAACCCTTTTCCTCATTCGACGGTGAACAGCCCGAGCAACTGTGGGCATTTCTCGACAACTATGAAAAAAAGACCGGCGGTCGCGCCCTGGCGATTCCCCATAACAGCAACATCAGCAACGGCCGCATGTTCGCGGTAGAGACATCCAGCGGTGCCCCGATTGATCGCAGCTACGCTGCCCAGCGCATACGCTGGGAACCGATCATGGAAGTTACCCAGATCAAGGGCGATAGCGAGACTCACCCCTGGCTATCGCCGGATGACGAGTTCGCCAACTTCGAAACCTGGGATTTCGGCAATTTCTCGGCCCTTGAAGGGGACAACAAGAAACCGGAGATGCTGCAATTTGAGTACGCCCGGGCAGTGCTCAAGCACGGTCTGGATCTGGCCTACAAGACCGGCGTGAACCCCTTCAAGTTCGGCATGATCGGCAGCACCGACTCCCACACCTCGCTGGCAACCGCCGCGGAAAACAACTTCTGGGGCAAGACCAGCACCGTCGAACCCGGCTCAGCGCGTACCCACGGTTCGGTGGCATCCGTCCAGAGCGCATCTGGCAACGTGATGTTCATGCCCTGGGAATACGTCGCCGCCGGCTACGCCGCCGTGTGGGCGCGGCAGAACACCCGCGCCGAACTGTTCGACGCCATGCGGCGCAAGGAAGTGTACGCCACTACCGGCTCGCGCATGTCGGTACGCTTCTTCGGCGGCTGGAACTACCGGGAAGATGACATCCTGCGTCCGGATCGCACCCTAATCGGCTATCGCAAGGGGGTACCCATGGGCGCGGACCTGCCCCAGAAAAGTGCCGCCAGACCCAGCTTTATGGTATTCGCGGCCAAAGACCCCAATGGCGCCAACCTGGACCGCATCCAGATCATAAAAGGTTGGCGCGAAGCGGATGGCAGCTTGCAGGAAAAGGTTTACAACGTCGCGGTTTCAGATGAGCGGCCTATCCGCCGCAACCGGGTCCAGGCGCTCAAGTCCAGCGTGGATATCGCCAGCGCCAGTTACCGCAATAACATCGGTGATCCGGTATTGAGCGCCTGGTGGCAGGATCCGGAGTTCGACGCGGCCCTGGGGGCTTTCTACTACGCCCGGGTCATCGAAATTCCGACCCCGCGCTGGCCGGCCTATGACGCCGCCCGACTGGGAGTCGAAGTAGCGTCCGAAGTGCCCATGCAGGTGCAAGATCGGGCCTATACTTCTCCTATCTGGTATACCCCGTAATCCAGTACTCACTCGCCAGTAGTTGGAGCCCGCCATGTCTGACCAGTCCGTAGCCGACAAACTCGCCATTCGTGATGTCCTCAGCAAGTACTGCCGCGGGCTGGATCGCATGGACAAGGAGATGGCCTACTCCGTTTTCAGCGCTGATTGCAGCGTGCACTACTACGACATGTTCGAGGGTAGTGGTCACGGCTTTGTCGATTGGGTCTGGGAGGCGCACGCCGCCATGGACCGGCATTCACACCAGATCAACAACGCCCTGATCGCGGTGGATGGCAACACCGCTGTGAGCGAAGCCTACGTCACGGTGGTGTTGTGGACCGCGCCTCCCGACATTACCGAGATCACCTGCCGCGGGCGCTACCTGGATCGCTGGGAAAAACGCGCAGACAGCTGGCAGATTGTGCGGCGGGAACATGTACTGGATACCCAGAGCCTGAACGGGGTACCGGTGCCTGACGCGGTCAATCAGCAGTCCCGCCGCGACGATTCCGACCCCTCTTTCAAATTTATCCCCAGGGCCTGAAGCGTGAATCACAGCAGGAGACCCCTCATGCAAATCATGCAAACCCAATCGCTGCGCAGTGCAGTACTCGCCCTGACCCTGCTGTGCCCGCTGGCCAGTGCGGAAACAAAACCCATGCAGGGCGTACCACCGACCCGGGACAGCCAGGTGACTTTCCACAACTACCGGGACAGTCCCTACAGCCAGTGGGCGTTCCGCAATGCCGGCGCACCCATGCACGTGGTCATGGTGCCTCGGCAGGGTGAGATCGTGCCGCTGGCGGCGGGAGACAGCAGCCGGCTTGGCGCCATGCAAGCTTTCGACCGCACCTTCGCCGATAATTTCGCCGATGGGGTCATCGTGATGCAGGGCTCCAGGGTACTGCACGAGAAGTATTTCCACGGCTTTAACCGACACGCCCAGCACATCTGGTTCTCCATGACCAAATCACTGGCGAGCAGCGCCTTTGGCATCCTGGTGGAACAGGGCAAGGTCGACCTGCAAGCCTCGCCCGCGCACTACTTACCGGAGCTGAAAAACAGCGGCTTCGCGCGCACCACCATTCAGCAGGTGCTGGACCACGCCACCGCCATTGACTTCAAGGAAAACTACACAGACCTGGAATCAGATTTCTTCCGCCACTACGCGCCGGCCCTGAATATGGCCTGGTTACCCGGTGCCGCCGATGCCCAACCCGAAACCGCTGAGATATACGGTGTACATGACTTTCTGGTCAAATTCGTTAAACCAGACCCCGCGCTAGAGCCCGGTGCGGCGTTTGATTACAACTCCAGCAATGCGGACCTGCTGGGCTGGCTGATCGCCAGGATCAGCGGCATGGGATTCGAGGAATTTGTGCAGCAACAGATCTGGGCCAAGCTGGGCACGGAGCACGATGCCTACCTGGTGGTCGACCGGGCCTACATGCCGGTGGTCACCGGCGGTATGAACGCCACCTTGCGCGATGCGGCTCGCTTCGGCCTGATGATTCGAGACCGGGGCCGGTTCAACGGCCTGCAGGTGCTGCCCGCCAACTGGGTCGATGCCAGTCTGAAACTCAGTCCCGGGCTTATCGCCAACATGGCCGCCAACACAAAATACCGCCACGAACCCTGGCAGGCCTATCACAATATGTGGTGGCTACTGGATGCGGCAAAGGGCGAGTACTGTGCGGTGGGAATTCACGGCCAGGTGATCTATATCAACCGCTCTGCCAACACAGTGATGGCCTGGTATTCCAGCCAGCCGGTGGCCTCGTCGGCCAACAACCCCACCTTCCACGCCAAGCTCAACGCAAGTCGGGAACTGGCCCGGCGGCTTGCTACGCAGGGTGAGCGCTAAAAGATATCTGCCACCAGATTATCAAACTCCCAGAAGGCGCGCAGGGACAGGACTTTACCCTCCTCGTCGACCCGGTAAACCATGACCAGTTCGCAGCGACTGACGGTACCGTCCGCGCCACGGGTGGTGATAGTGCCGACGTTGGCACACTCGTTGCCGCAGGCGAAGGTCTCGCGAATGTGGAAGCGTACTGCACCCTGGGAAATCACGTTGTCGTAGAACGCGGTGATTGCCTCCATACCGCGGTGGCCATTGCCTTCCGGGTCCAGCGGCGATACCCCTACCGGGTCCTCAACCACCCCCTCCGGATGCCACAGTGATAACCAGCCCTCGCGATCCTGATTTTGCACACAGGTAATCGACTTGATGGCGGCGTCGCGGGCCGGATGTGAGCGGGCTTCTTCCAATACCTTGATAGACATAATCTGACTCCCAAAAGTGTGCGAACAATGATACCCAAGCTCGGGCCAGGGCCAAAATGAGATTGCAGTCGGCGGCTCAGTCCTTGCCGGGCTTGAACATGGGCAACACGAACTCTTCCCCACGGGGTATAAAACAGACCTCCACCCGCATGCCGATCTCGATAGCGTCAAGCTCGCATTCCACCAGGTTGCTGAGCATATGCCACCCCCCTCCGAATTGACGCAGCAATCCAGCAGGTGAAAGGGTGAAGTTACCATGCGCGATTCCAATACATCCGCCGGGCGCACTTCACCCTTGCCGAAGAATGCCCCCTTGGGATTTTTGTTGCCGTTACTGCGAATGGTGGCGGCCACTTCCGCCAGCGACTCCTGGCGGGTGCCGTACAGGGCCATATGCCGCTGAGCGCAAAACGCAAATTCCGCAGCGGTATACTGGCCCCAGCATCCGGAGAACTCGTGGGTGGGGCGGGTCCAGGGTGAGGTGGCTTCGCCGTAGCTGTATTCGCCGGCCTGGGCGGTGGCAATCATCACCATCTCGGCCTGGCCGGTAGCAATGGCGGCGGGCCTGGCGGGTATTGTAGCCGGCCACGATGGCGACACCGTGCAAAGGGCTCTTGCCCACACGATTGCTCCACTAAAAAATGTGGATCAAAGCATATCACCCCCGC
>JAPUKZ010000418.1 GCA_027295405.1 Gammaproteobacteria bacterium | reverse complement strand
AGGCATGCTGTTATGCATGTTGCTGTTGTCCCCGCTGTTGCTGTTGTTGCCGGCCCGTGGCGTGAAGAGCCATGAGCAGGAGCTGGCAGAATTAAGCGTCTGGGATGATATGCCGGAAAGTGTTAATCACTGGGCCATCTGGAGTGCGCTGCTGGCGGCCCTGGTGTTCTTCATCGGTACATCTGCAGTCTGGGCGTTTATGGAACGCCTGGGGAGCAACGCGGGCTACAACCCGCAGTCGGTTGCGGGCTTGTTGGCTGTGTCCCTGGTTTTTGCCACCATGGGTTCACTGGGGTCGGCGGCGCTGGGTAAGAAATTCGGCAATGCCCGGCCGTTTCTGGTCTGCCTGCTGGCGGTACTCTGTGCGTTGCTGATTCTTGGTACCGCGGAAAATTTTGCGGCGTACGCCATCGGCTGTTGCGTTTTCACCGCCGCTTTTGGTGCGGGACTGCCATTTGCGGTGGCGGAAATCGCAGAGTTGGATGTCGATGGCCGTTATGCCGTTCTATCCGTTCCCGCTATTGGCCTGGGAGCCATGATTGGCCCTGGCACGGCCGGCCTGGTGTACACAGGCGACTCCCCGGTGGCTATACTTTCCCTGGTGGCGGTGACCATGATTGTGGCCGCGGTTCTGGTTGGTTTTGCCCAGCAACGCAAGCACTCATAACAAGCCTTCAACTGCAGGTGCGACCGGGTACGGCCCACCTGTTACTTCAGCTGGATGGGTGCCTGACAACAAGCTGAATAATTCTGGAGAGAGACGTGGACAATCGTGATGCCGCCACGCGGCGGGAACAGCGTGCACTCAAGATCTCAGTCGCTGCTGCCCTGTTTTTTGCCCTGCTGGGTTTTGGATTTGCCTTGCTGACCCATTCCCAAGCCATCCTGCTGGACGGCATTTTTTCACTGGTGGGGCTGGGCGTCTCCCTGTTGACCCTGTTCGTGGCGCGGCTGGTCGAATTGCCAGGCGACGACACCTTCCCATTCGGCTACGCGCATTTCGAACCGATGCTCAACGTTTTCAAATCACTGATCATGGTGACGATCTGCGCTTTTGCCCTGATCGGTGCTATCAGCAGTATTCTACAGGGGGGAAACACACTGACTGCCGGCATCGCGATTATCTATGCTCTCATCGCAACGATCGGTTCCGCAATTCTGGCCTTCTACATGCACCGCACCTCACGGCAAACAGCGTCGACACTGATCGCCGTCGATGCCAAGGCCTGGTTGCTCGATGCTGTGATCAGTGCGGCGGTATTGCTGACCTTCGTCGGCATGTACCTGTTGCGGGATACAATCTGGTCCCACTACCTGCCCTATATCGATCCCGGGCTGGTAGCGGCCCTGGTCGTTCTCACCCTGCCAGTGCCCCTGAAAGTCCTCCGGGACAATATACGCGAAGTGATATCGATGGCACCTGCGAAGCCACTGCAAGACGCTATCCACCAACAGGTGCTGGCGTCTCTAAAAGGGCAAGAGTACGAGGATATCCGGCTGCGCATCTTGAAGCAGGGCCGACTGATTATCGTCTTCACGGAAATCGTTCTCGGCAGCGACTATGTGCTTGAAACCGCCGCCACACTGGACAGGATTCGGGCCCGGATGGCCGAACACCTGCAAAAATACGACAGCAACGTCGAGATAAAAGCCGTGTTTATGGGTGATCCCAATTGGGCGGAATGATCGGTCGGGTATATGCCTGACCGCGGTTCTCACCTGGTTCGCCCGTTACCGCAAGTTGCGGGATATTTAACCCTATTGAGGTAGCGCAATGGTTTATGCGCTGGTTACCCGTAGCATAGAATAGTGGTATCACTATTGATGGAGTAGCGCATGTTCCATAAAGCCTTGATCCAAGACCGGCGCGCAGTCCATCCTGGCAGGCTGATCTGTATCCTGGTTCTTGCCTTTGCAGCGGGGCCTGGCTACGCCCAGAAAACTGACGTGGTCTACCTGACCAACGGGGACCGGATAACCGGGGATGTAAAACGCCTGGAACGGGGCCGCTTGCTGGTGAAAACCCGGTCCCTGGGCAGTATTTATCTTGAATGGGCTGCGGTTGCGCAGGTTGTCAGTGACAAACCGCTACGCCTGGAACTCGCCGATGGGCGTCGGGTGCTCGGCTCCCTGCATCGTGCCTTTGGCAGCCAAATCAGTGTTGCCACCGTGTTTGGGGAAACGGAGGAATTACTTGTCGAAAGTGTCGTGCGCATGGATCCGGTCTATATGGACCGCGGTTTCTGGCATTGGTTGGATGGCAAAATCGGCCTGGGATTCTGCTACGCCAAGGGCAGCGAGGTCGGTCAGCTCTACTTTCTCGGCAATGCCAAGTACCGGGAAGTCGATTCCGAATACGAGTTGACCTGGAATTCGATACTCACCTCCAACCAAAGCGGCGCAGATACCAAGCGCGGCAACATCGGCGGCAGCGACCGCAACTATCTCGAAAACCACTGGTTCTGGACCGGGCTGGCAAACATCGACAGGAATGATGAGCTGGGCATTGACTCCCGTTTTTCTGCCGGCGGTGGCGGCGGGTAAATCCTGCTGCAGGAAAAGGATTACCAGTTCGCCCTGGTGGGTGGTGCTGTTGCAACCCAGAAAAATACCGGGGATAAATCCGAGGACGACGCGAACCTGGAGGGATTTTCGTCGCTGACTTCGGTATTCACCGTTTCAGTACCCCGAAAACCCGGTTGCAGACCACGCTCACGGTCTGGCCGAGTATTACGGATTGGGGCCGGGTGCGCACCAACTTCGATGTGACATTGGGTCAGGAAATTATCGATGATGATATCTCCATTCCCCTGCCCGCCTACGCCACTCACGACAAGCAACCACCCACCATTGCCGCCAACGACGATTACGGGATTGTTACCTCGGTGGACTTTTCGTTTTAACAAGGGCTATGCCGAGGATTTGCCTGCGGCTCTTCTGCCTTGGACTTTGTTGTTTGGGCCGTCTCCCTGCCCAGGAACTGGAGCCCCGTGCGTCTTCCAACACCCAGACAGGCGTCAATCTTCTGGGGATGGGTATGGGCGATTCAGAGGAAAATATACTGCTCGATCCGGCGCTTCCGATTGAAGGCCTCAAGGGTGATTTGCGATTCGGTGTTCTTCGCTACATACGTACCCTGGGCTTTATGGAGCGCTCGGCCAAGGTCGCTGTCATGGTTCCATTTACCTCCGGGGATTGGAGGGGGCTGCAAGATAGCGAATACAGGGAGCGCAATGCCTCCGGGCTGGGGGATCTCCGCATGACGGCGCAGTGGAATTTTCTGGGCGCGCCCGCCCTGGGGAAATCCGACATTCGACGGTATCGCCAGGACACGATTGTCGGTGCGAACTTGCGGGTCATTGTGCCCACCGGCGACTATAACAGCAACAGGGCCATTAACCTGGGTTCCAATCGTTGGACAACCCGGGCGGAACTCGTTGTCTCTCGCAGCTGGGGCAGCTGGACCCTGGAAGACGTGGGCAGCGTCTGGATTTATGGCGACAACGATGATTTCTTCGATGGCCAGAAACTGGCCCAGGATGAAAGGTATGTGCTGAAAACCCACCTGGTTTATTTGTTCAGGCCAGGATTCTGGTTTGGGTTGGGCCTGGGTTATGGTGAGGGTGGTCGAACCTCGGTAGATGGTGTTCGGCGCAATAATCGCCAGCAAAACTGGCGCCAGGGCGCGACCCTGGCCTACCCAATTAATGTCTGGCACGGGCTGAGTGTCACGCTTGGCAGTGGTAGAAATGACGGCGCGGGTGGTGATTTTGATACGATCGCGGTGGGCTACCAATACGCCTGGGGGGATATCTAGCTTCCTCCATGCGAGCCACTGGCGTCGGGGAAAATATAAATAAATCAACCATCAGACTAACCCGACTTTCGCAACTCAGGCGTTTCTGAAAAGTTAAGTCATTGATTTCGTTGAAATCGACGTCAGAAGGTCTTCACTACAGCCCGGGTCAGGCTGTCGCGATGTCGCTAGGTTTGATCTTCGGTGGCGGCTGTTCAGGCAGCTGGAGTTTGAGCTGCTCCAGTAGCAGCTGCAGGTCTTTTTCAGACTGCGTGTAGCGCGACAACTCGAGCTGTAGTCCATCGGTGGTCGGCAGGTACACGTCAACCATCTGCAGAGCAGCGAATTTCTCTAGTGCCGCTCTCGGCGTCGGACCCGGCGCCAGGCCGCGTAGGTGTTGTTTCAAGGTCACCTGCAAACAGTAGGCCAC
>JAPUKZ010000417.1 GCA_027295405.1 Gammaproteobacteria bacterium | reverse complement strand
GCGAAAGTATTGGAGGAACATGCGAGCAACAACGAGCAGTTCTACCGCAAGCCCACCCAGGCCCGGGGCATCGCCAAATTCGATCAGATACTGGACGCTGCCCACAAGCTGATCGAGGAGCAGCCGGGACGCGAGATCAGCCTGTACGATGTGGCGGATGCGGCGGCGGTGGCGCCCGGCTCCGTGTATCACTTCTTTCCCAATATCGAGGCGGTTTTTATTGCCCTGGTCGAGCGCTATGACAAATTATTTGCGGACATCATCAGGGATATCGAGGCACCAGTGGACGCCAGCTGGCAGCAGATACTGGTCGAGCACACCGAGCGCTGCCGGGAATTTATCAACGCGCACCCTCCGGCCCTGCTACTTATTATTGGCCCGTTGCGCACCTGGAAATCACGGCAGGTGGATACCATCGGTGACGCGGCCATTGCCCAGGCCATGGTCGAAAACTACGGAAAAACCCTGATACTGCCCGCCGAGCCCGCGCCTGAGGTGGTCCTGCACTACGCTATTCGCATGCTGGAGGGCTTCTGGGAACTGTCTCTACAGCAGTACGGGTATGTCACCGAGGAGATGTCCCGAGAAACCAATCGCGCCATGATCGCCTACTTGCGGCTATATTGGCCGGAATACCTGCCGCGGTTGTGAAAACGGATTATCAGCCGATGACCACACCGACAATTCCGGCAGTAGAGATGCCGGCCGCCAGCATCTGGCGTTTTATCCTGCCGTCACTGGTGGGGGTATTGTTTTTCCTGTTACCGGTTCGCTTCGATGGAAGCTACACCATCCTGATGGGCGTGCTGACCGAGTTGGCCAACGCGGCGATCGGCGATGCCGGGGCGTGGGTGGTTATTACCATCCTGACGGTGTCAGCCATTGTCACCCCGCTGGTCAGCTGGTTTCGGATCGATCTGCTGTCCTCCGATCACCCCTGGCGGCACATAGTGGATGTGGAAACCCCTTGGGTGTTGTTGCGTATGGTCGGAGCCCTGTGCGCCTGGCTGATCCACTTCCAGCTGGGCCCGCAATGGCTATGGCATGAGTCGACCGGCGGCGTGGCGCTCTACGATCTAGCGGCCGCCATCGTCACACTGTTCTTCTTTGCCGCCTTCCTGCTGCCATTCTTGACCGACTACGGATTTATGGAGTTCGTGGGTACCAGTTGCCGAGGTGTCTTCAGACGCATTTTCAACCTGCCGGGGCGTTCTGCCATCGACGCTACCGCCAGCTGGTTGGCGGCGGCCGCGGTGGGCATCCTGATTACCAGCCAGCAATACCAGCGCGGCTATTACAGTGCGCGCGAAGCCGCGGTCATTGCCACCAACTTCTCCATCACCAGTCTGCCTTTCTGTTTATTTACCACTGAGTTTATCGGTCTGGGGCACATGTTTATTACGGTATATGGCTGTGTCTTCGTGCTGGGAGTGATCGCCGCCATTATCGTACCGAGGCTGCCACCCCTGTCGCGTATTCCCGATGACTACTTCCCCGGGGTCGGCAAGCAGGTTCATGAATCCACTCCCGAGGGGCAGACGCTGCTGCAACACGCGGTACAGGAAGCCACCCAGCGAGCTGCCACCGGGCCGGGGCCGCGCCGCCTGGTTCAATCAGCGATCGGTAATGTGCTGGATATCTGGTTCGGGTTGCTGCCGGCGGTGGTGGCCGTTGCCATGGCCGGTATGGCCATCGCCGAGTTCACCCCCATCATGCGCTGGATTTCCTGGCCATTTATCCCAGTTCTCGAGCTGTTGCAGTTACCAGAGGCCGCCACGGCGGCACCGACAATGGTCGTCGGCTTCCTGGATATGTTCCTGCCCGCCGCTCTCGGCCAGGCCATCGAGAGTGAGCTGACCCGTTTCGTCGTGTGCTGCGTGTCGCTGACCCAGCTTATTTACATGTCGGAGGTGGGTGTGCTGCTACTGAAGAGTCCACTGCCCCTGAACTTCTGGAACCTGGTGCAGATCTTTTTTATCCGCACCCTGCTGATGCTGCCCCTGGCCGCGCTGGCCGGGCACATGATTTACTGACCGAACACGACGGCCAGATACGGTTGGTACGTGATTGACCAATCAGATTTCACCCAATTGACCTTGCAGGAGAATCCCATGAGCGGAAAAACCGACGACAGCAAACACGACCTGCCCCGATACAGCGGCATTCCCACCCTGTTGCGGGCACCCTACAGCGAGTCTATCGACGACCTGGACATCGCCCTGGTCGGTGTACCCTATGACGGCGGCGTCACCTTTCGCCCGGGCGCCCGCCACGGCCCCATGGAAATGCGCCAACAGTCATCCCTGATGCGGCGCTATCACGGGGTGACCCGGCAGGCACCTTTTGATCAGGTCAGAATCGCCGACGTCGGTGACGTACCCATGGAGCATCACTACTCGATTGAAGATACGTTTGACGACATCACCCGTTTCTACGAGACATTGCATAGTGCCGGAGTAATTCCGTTAACGGCGGGCGGCGACCACTCCATCACCTACCCGATTTTTCGGGCTATTGCAAAAGATGGCCCCATCGGCATGGTACACATCGACGCCCACACCGACACCTGGGATCACTTCCAGGGCTCCAAGTTCAACCACGGCAGCCCTTTCCGGCTGGCGGTGGAAGACGGACTGCTTGACCCGAAACGCAGCATTCAGATCGGGATTCGCGGCCCGCAGAATACCTTCGAGGGTTGGGACTACTCCCTGGAGAAGGGCATGCGCGTGGTGTTCATGGAGGAGTTTACCGAGATCGGCGTTAAAGCGGTGATTGAGGAAGCCCGCAAGGTGGTGGGTGATGGGCCCACTTACATCACCTTCGATGTAGACGGCCTGGACCCGGTCTATGCACCCGGCACCGGCACCCCGGAAATCGGTGGCATGACTACGGTGGATGCGTTAACTCTGCTGCGCGGGCTGAGTGGACTCAACTTGATAGGCGGCGACGTGGTAGAGGTAGCGCCGCCCCTGGATCCAACCGGCAATACTTCACTGGTAGGCGTAACCCTGATGTACGAGATTTTTTGCCTGTTGGCCGATAGCCTGGCGAGGTAACAAGCAGAGTCAGATGCGTGAACCGAACAAAGCGTGTCAGGTCGACCTGGTTTAACTTGCCCGGGGGTTCCGCAGGGAATGCCAGTAAGCGGCAACAGCGTCCAGACCACCTTTCTCCGCGATGCGGGCGTCAACATCCTGCCAATCGAGTTCGCCGGTTTCCAGGCTAGCCATTACCCAGGACATGGTGCGGCTACAGCGACGCAGCGTATCCTTGTCGGTACCCGGTTGAATAAGTGAAGCCAACGAACGAAATGGTGCGGCGTCACCGCCGTCAAAGCCGTGATCTTCCAGAATGCGGTTCCATTCTTCCGGTTGCTGACGTGCTGAAGGCCTCGATGGTAAAACCCGAGGTGAAGATGGTCGGACCCGGACGTTCACCCGCATTTATCTCATCACGCAGTCGTACCGACAGTTCCTGATTACCGCCGAACTCGAGGATGGTGGTTACACCCGCGTAGAGATTGGCATTGAGGTAACGCTGCATGCCGACCAGATTGTCGCTGGGCGACGAGTAACTGAAGCCAACATCGTAGCTCGCCATGCCCTCCAGGTCCTCCAACTGTTCACCACTGAGCCTGGACCGTGAGTAATCGATGTTGGCGATGTGCGTGTGGGTATCCATCAGGCCTGGCAATACGGTCAGTCCCTTTCCATCAAGCACCCAGATATCTCGCGGTAACTTCGGCATCATACCGGTAACGGAAATACGGGCAATTCTGCCATCCTGCACCAGCACATCGCGCGCTGGTTTGGGGTCGTGGCCCAGCCCGTCAATGATTGTGATATTACTCAGCAGTATTGGGCCGCTGTGCAGGTAGAATTCAGGCTCTTTGGCTAACAGAAAAGTGCTGCATACAAGCGCGGCCAACAGTACAGAAGCCCTGATCAGTAGTTTCCCAGACATTTGCTTACTCCTTTTTCAGTGAACTCCTATCTACTATCCGTCCGGCGGAGAGGACGTACTCTACATTGCGGGAATCGGAAATATTCCTGCCGGGGTCGCCTTCCACCAGAAGTATGTCAGCGGCAAGGCCTTCCTGCAGCGACCCGAACTGGTCCTCCCTGCGCAGGATTCTGGCGGCGTTATAAGAGCATATCTTGATCGCATCCCTGGCAGGTATCCCCGCCATGACTAGCAGTTCCAATTCCCGGTGCATGGACTCACCCGCCCACAGGCTGGGATAAATGTCGTCAGTGCCACCGGCGATCAGCACGCCAGCATCGTAGGAATCCTTGATGTTTTTGAGGAAATTTGCCCGGAACCGTTTCATGTCGCCAAAGTCCATCTGCTGATAAAAGGAATTTGGGCCCTCATACTGGTTCTCACGTATGGCCGGGTAGATTTCATAAAAGTGCTCTACCTCATCACGGCCCCAGATATCCACGATCAGGGGCTCTTGCAACATCAGCCGCTTACCGTTTTCATCCGCCACCCGCAGTCCTGCCAGCTTTTCACCCACATTGGCGGTCACAATGACGAAGCGGGCATTTTCTGCCATCCAGGTCTGGTTTTCCCGGCCCACGACTTCGAACCCACCCGAGTGGGCCCAGCCGTCCAGACCGGTGGCCTGCATGAAAATCCGGTCGAGGTTCAGCGACCACAAATCCGCAATGACTTTGATGTCACGTTTGTGCGCCTCTTCAATCAGGAACTGGGCCGCATGGTGGGAGATGCCGGTATACAGCTTGATAATATCAATACCGTCCTTCGTATACAGGTCCAGTTGTTCCGGAATCTTGATCAGATCTGCTACCTTGGTGGATAAATTAAAGCCCCCTCCAGCGCCCTGTTCGTTTTCCGACGCCGCATCCCAGCCGCTGGGTGCCTGGCTCCACGCCGCACCGGAAACAAACATCCTCGGCCCTATCAACTCACCGGCATTGACGCGATCACGGGTTTTGACGATGTAGTCGTGGTCGTTGCCGACATCCAGCACCGAGGTCACCCCTGCATAGAGGTAGCCGTTGAGTCGCTGCTGCAGGGCCGCGTCATCGTATCGGGTTTTGTAGCGATCGCCGGGCAGGCTGGCATTGGCCCAGCCACCCTGCAAGTGAATATGCATGTCGATCAGGCCCGGCATTGCGGAAAGCCCTTTGCCCTCAATCACCATCGCATCAGTGGGTACGACAGTGGAACCGGTTTTGGCGATAGACCTGATCTTGCCGTCCACCACCAGAATGTCGCGGTTGCGCTGGGACTTGCTGCCGAGACCATCAATGACGTTAACGCTCTTGATCAACACCGGGCCGGTGTGGGAGAAGCTGGGAGTACCCGTATCGGCATGGCCTGTGTTGGCGAAAAGCAAGAGCAAGCCGAGTGCCATCGAGGTTAAAACGGATTTGTTCATGGCAATTCCCCCGTGAGTCGATTGAGTATACAGATGAGAGAAACTACCGGATTGACAGATGACGTCATGCCCTGTCGCATAAAGTGGGGTACGAGGGAGAAACTCCTTTATCCAGCGCGCCGGTGCTGGCTGGGCGAACTGCCAGTCAGCCGCTTGAACGATCTGACGA
>JAPUKZ010000416.1 GCA_027295405.1 Gammaproteobacteria bacterium | reverse complement strand
GATTGTGTATCTGCACAGGCACGCCAACGTCGAACAGGCGCTGAGCCAGAGCCATGCCTGTCGCCGAAGAACCCACTCCATCAATCAGCACCCGCACCCGTACGCCCCTGCCGGCGGCCGCAGCGAGGGCTTGGATAAAGCGTTCCCCAAGCGCATCCAACTGGAAGATGTAGTACTCCATGTCAACGGTGCTGCGAGCGGCATCAATGGCGACCAACAGGTCCTCGAAAAAAACGCCTGCATCCACCATCAGGTGTGAATATTCCCATCGCTGCCGCCGCGGTTCCCTGTCTTTCATGGGGGTCATTATAAAAAGCTGTTACCCTGTCGCGCTATGACTTCTGCACAACAACATACACATAAACTTTCAAGCCTGCTGCAGCTGTTACAGTTCATGCGCCCCTATCGCGGCACCCTGCTGGCGGCGGCTGCGGCACTGATATTCACGGCGGGCATTACACTGTCCATTGGCCAGGGTGTGCGGATTCTTATTGACGACGGATTTGCCAGTGGCTCGGCGAACCAACTCAACGATGCCGTGCTGTTTCTCATCGGGCTCAGCGTGCTCATGGCCATTGGGACTTTTATCCGTTTTTACCTGGTTTCCTGGTTGGGAGAACGTGTCAGCGCCGACATTAGAGATGCGGTGTTCACCAATGTGATAGGTCTGCATCCCAGCTATTTTGAGTCCAATCGCAGCGGTGAGATCATGTCCAGGCTGACCACTGACACTACCCTGCTGCAAACCATTATCGGCTCCTCCTTCTCAATGGCCTTGCGCTCCAGCCTCACCCTGGTGGGCGCGCTGGTGATGTTGGCGGTGACCAACCTGAAGCTCACAGCCATTGTATTATGCGCGGTGCCCCTGGTGTTGATGCCCATCCTGTTGTATGGACGACGCGTGCGCGCGCTATCCAACCAGAGCCAGGATTCTATTGCCCACGTGGGCAGCTATGCCGGAGAGATCATCCAGCATATCAAAACCGTCCAGAGCTATACCCGCGAGAAATTCGAGCAACGGGCATTTTCGACGGAAGTGGAGCGCGCGTTTCTCATTGCCCGTCGCCGCATACGCCAGCGCGCACTCCTGATTGCCGGCGTCATACTGTTGGTGTTCGGTGGGATCTCGGCAATGATCTGGTCCGGTGGCAACGACGTGATCAGCGGGAAGATGACCGGCGGGGAGCTGGGAGCCTTCGTGTTCTACGCCATAATGGTGGGCGCTGCCCTGGCAACCCTGTCAGAGGTCTGGGGGGAACTACAGCGGGCCGCGGGCGCCACTGACAGGTTGATGGAGCTGCTGCACGAAAAAAGCCTGATCGTCGAGCCCAGCAGCGAGCTCGATCAATTACCCGCGGGCAAACCCGAACTGCGTTTGGAGGGGATTTCATTCAGCTACCCCTCACGACCGGGAGAACGCGCCCTCAAGCATCTGCAGTTGACCGTGGAGCCCGGTTGCAGCCTCGCACTGGTGGGTCCCTCGGGGGCGGGCAAATCCACCGTATTCGAACTTTTGCAGCGTTTCTACGATCCCCAGGAGGGTATTATCTACCTGAATGGACAAGATATTCGTCAACTGTCGACCCAGCAGCTACGCGGGCAGATGGCAGTAGTTCCCCAGGCTCCAGCAATGTTTACCGCCGATGTCGCCTACAATATTGGCTACGGCAAGCAAGATGCCACCGTGGAAGAGATTATCCAGGCCGCCCGCGCCGCCCACGCCCACGAGTTCATCAGCAAATTACCGCAGGGCTACCAGACCCATCTGGGGGAGCAGGGAATTCGCCTGTCCGGCGGCCAGAGGCAGCGCGTCGCCATAGCCCGCGCTATTCTCAAGGATCCGGAAATCCTGTTACTGGACGAGGCCACGAGCGCCCTGGACGCAGAGAGTGAATACCAGGTACAACTGGCATTGCAGGAATTGATGGAAAATCGCACCACAGTAATTATTGCCCACAGGCTGAGTACCATCCTCCACGCCGACCAGATCGCCGTACTTGACGGGGGCAAACTGGTGGCCACCGGCACCCACGACAAACTACTGAGCAGCTGTGAACTCTACCGGCGCCTGGCCAGCCTTCAATTCCGGGAAGCAGACGTGGCCTGAAAAACCGTCAATGCCGTGAGGGCGATTCGGGCTCGCTGGTCACCAATCTAATGCGATCACGAGTGCCCCGGCCCAACTCCGACAGGTCGGAGAAGGTGTCTTTCGATATGCCGCCGATATCACGCAGGAATTTTACGGCGCGCCGGGTATTGTTCACGACATATCGCAGGGGCAGCATCATCACACCGCCATGCTCGCCACGGTTTTCAAGCAACTCCCCGGTCTCCTCGACAAGTTTCTTGTAGTGTTGCCGGGCCGCGTCACGGCTGTTCTCCAGCGCCATGGCGATCACTTCATAACTTTCCAACAGCGCCTCCAGTCCCACCCACTCGACCAGCGTGGCATCTTCAACTCCACGCCGCAGGGCCCGCCGGGCTTTACGTGCCAGGTTTCTGTATTCTCTGGCAACCTGGGGTCCAAACACCGGGTCAGCCACCGGGTTGATCAACTCCTCCTGCTCCAGCGCGCGCCAGTCCTCCGGGGTCAGCACTTTTTCGATCTGCGGAAATACCAGCTTTTCTTCAACATTCATATGCTGGTAGATGACTTCCATGTACTCCCGGGAGATCTTGAGCGCCTTGTTTGCCGGGAGCTCACCCGCTTGCCAACGCTCCACTTCGCGGAGCGATCTGGCCCCGAGCTTGGCGATGTAGTCATGTTCGCGCTGCAGGGTATCCACACTGTCGGCAAGTTTGCTGTCGAGTTCACCCGCGCGCTGGTAGACCAGGTCCTCGCGGGGGTGGTGAAAGGCGTCAGGGTAGTGGGTCATATAGTGTAAAGACTCATACAGCACGTGCGCGTCAACGTCTTCATCCTGCTCCACCGCATCCAGCTGATCGGCGAGTAATTTCATCAGTGTCGACATATACCGATGCTCTGCATAGAGCGTCGCCAGCACCGGGTTCTTGCTGATCTTGCGACCCTCCATAGTGCGGGTTACCGCCGCCCAGGACTTGCGGCTATAAGCTTCTGGCTGTGGACTCACCATGCTGATTCTCCCATAGATACCCAGTATGTATCTTCCATCCTGACGGGGATCAAGGCATTGACCCAGAGCAATAAACGCGCAGTAGCCGCCCGGTGCCAATATCTGAACCGATTCCACAAAAACCTGGTATATCCCGGTTTGACGGTGCATATATCGCTAGCGGCATTCGAGGCCAAAAACCCTCAGACTATGCATTAGAGATTAGGGACTCAACCAACCAGCAACCCCTATGTTTGTCGAAAATGTCCAACGCTGCGGCTTCAGCCACACCGGCACCTTGGAATTTGAGCATGACAAAAAATTGATCCACGACGAAATGGGTGCTTGCATCATGGACTAAAGCGAAACCGGCAAGCTCGGAGCAATAGCGAATCAGGTAGGGAATTTTATCTGGACACTGCCAATACTCTGAGTAGTTTCCATCCTCAAATAACCCCTCTTCGGATACTTTGTAGTAGTCG
>JAPUKZ010000415.1 GCA_027295405.1 Gammaproteobacteria bacterium | reverse complement strand
TTCCCCGGTGGCAGCAATCACATCAATCTCAGCTGTGGCAGCTGCCATATAGGCAATTCGCAGACCAATGTGTGGAGCACGCCGGCCTACCAGCCGGACTGCGCTGGCTGCCACGCCAACGTCTACATCCCCGGTAAGCACCAGAACGCCAGCGTTTCCGCCCTGCGTGACTGTACCGGCGCCTGCCACATACCGGCCGGCAAACATACTGTGAACAAGGGATGGTGAGCGTGCAACACTACCGCAAACTCGCCACCGCGCTGCTGCTCAGCTGCTCACTTGCCGCACTGGCGGATGCAGCTGAGCTAGCCCCCGGCAGCGGCCTGCTCGCCGAGGCCAACCAGGCCCTCAGCGACGCAAACTATAATCGTGCGGTGGCACTTTACACCAAGATCCTCGCCGAGGAAGAGAACCAGGACACCGCCCACGCCCTGGAGTACCTGGGGCTGGCCCGGGAGCGGAAAAACCAGCTCGCCCATGCGAAAGCTGTCTACACCGACTACCTGCAACGCTACCCGGAGGGAGACGGTCACAAGCGGGTGAATCAACGGCTGGAGGCACTGCTGAGTATCGGCCGCCAGCCGGCACTGCGCCAGATCACCGATAACGGGCGCAACAGGAACCGCTCGGCCGGGCACATTTACGGTAGCTCCTCTACTACCTACCGCTATGCCGACATATCCATTGACCGCAACGGTGGCAGGGGCTTTGATCGCAGTGACAACTACTCTACCCAGTCCGACCTGCTGTCGCGCCTTAACATGACCGCCCGTAAAAGCGGCTCAGCGTGGTCGCTGGAAACCCGCGTTAGCGGTGGCTATTTGCATGACTTTTACGATGAAGACGATCCGGGCGGCAGGCACGGCGATGAGGTACTGCTCAGTGAGTTGAGCGTGGAAGTCAGTCACCGGCGCAGCGACAGGGTGCTTCGTGCCGGGCGGCAATACAGTTCCGGCGATGGCGTGCTGGGCCGCTTTGATGGCCTGCGGGCTGAAATACCCGTCACAGCAAACTGGCAAATCAACCTGGTGGGCGGGCGGCCGGTAGACATGGTCACCAATACCTCGGTGGATTCGAGTGAGCGCTGGTTTTACGGCGCCAGTGTCGACTATTCCCCCGAAGCGAGCAACTGGAACTACACCGCATTTGCCACCGAGGGGCGTATCGACGGCATGCTCGACCGGCAGGCCGTCGGTGGTGAGCTGCGTTATTTTTCCGACAACAACTCTCTGTTCACCCTGGTCGATTACGACACCAATTACCAGCAGCTGAATATTTTCATGCTGATCGGCAACCTGACACTGCCTAACGGCACGGCGCTGGGTGTCACCGCCGACTATCGGCAGAGCCCGGTGCTGACCACTCGCAACGCGCTGATCGGCCAACAGGTAGACTCCATCGACGACCTGGGCGAGCTGTACTCCGACTATGAAATCATGCAGCTGGCCGAAGACCGCACCGCCGAAAGCCACAACATTAGCCTCAGCCTCACCCAGCCCCTGAGCGAGCAATCCCGGCTCTATTTTGCGGTGTCTGAATTCGAATACGGCGATACTGAAACTTCCGGGGGAGTGGAAGGCTATGAGAGCACAGGCGTTGAATACAGCTATGAGATACAGTTAATTACCAGCAAGCTCATACAGGAAAATGATACCCACGTTTTCAGCCTGCGCTATTTTGACGGCACGCGCACACGGCGCACCGGTTTCGGTATCAACTCCCGCCTGCTGCTGGGTGACCACTGGCGCCTGCAACCGCGCATTTGGGTGGAGTATCGCGACAGCATCAGCAATGGCATCAGCCAGTGGTCGATCAGGCCCTCCCTGCGGATGCAGTACACCTGGGCGAGACGCCATCACTTTGAACTGGAGTACGGCCGCGACTGGTCGACCCGCGACATCCCGCTGCTGGGTGATGAAGAAGTATCCGGCAACTTTTTCCTCAGCTCCTACCGCGTCGATTTTAACTAGCCGGTCCATCTGCTCCTATTGCGAGGTCGCCACCCGTACCTCAGGCACATTCACTTCCAGTGCGGCCATGGTTCCGCATGAACACATGCCCGACGAACAGCGACTATGGGGTTTTGTGAAAAGACCGAAATGATTTTAATCAATACATCCTGCGCTCCCACCCCCGTGCTCTGTCATCGCCCCTGTGACGGCGGTCACAGAATCCATTTTGAGTGCACTGTGGCACCGTTTTTTCTGCATACAATGTGATATCGGCGCACTTTAGGCAGAGCCGGAGCGATTGTGTGCGCTGCAAAATGTTTACAGGACGAAGGGGCGTATGAATAGCGTTACACTGATTTACATGCTGCCCATGATGATGATTGTCGTCATCTATATGTGGCTGAACTATCGCAAAAGCGCGCGCAATCGCCTGGAGCAGGAGGCAGCCCGTGCCGACGGCTTGCACGAGCCGGTCAGCCTGCACCCCTATATCGACCCCGGCAAATGCCTCGGCTGCGGCTCCTGTGTCTCCGCCTGCCCGGAGCAGTCGGTGCTGGGCATGGTTACCATGAAGGCGGAGTTGATAGCGGCGGCGAACTGCATCGGTCACGGCGCCTGTCGCACGGCTTGTCCGCTGGATGCAATCACGTTGGTGTTCGGGACAGAAACCCGCGGGCTCGAGATCCCCGATATCAACGACGACTTCCAGACCAATGTGAAAGGCATTTATATCGCCGGCGAATTGGGTGGTATGGGCCTGGTGCGCAATGCTATAGAACAGGGCAAACAGGCGGTTCGCGCCATCGCGCAATCCCTTGAACACGGCACCGGTCCTCAGCTGGAACTGCTGATTGTCGGCGCGGGGCCGGCGGGCATTGCCGCCAGCCTGGCGGCGAAGGAAGCTGGATTGAGATATATCACCATTGACCAGGATTCCCTGGGTGGCAGCGTCGCGCACTTCCCCCGCAAAAAACTGGTTATGACCCAGCCGGTGGAGTTGCCGCTGGCGGGGATGGTGAAGTTTCGTGAAACCAGCAAGGAAAAGCTGCTGGAATTCTGGGAGGACATTGTGAAAACCCACAGCCTCCGCATTATGTTTGGCCATCGCCTGAAGCGTATCGATGCGGCGCCGAATGGTTTCAAAGCGACGTCAACGCGCGGTGCCTTCACTGCGCGGCGTGTTCTGTTATGCCTGG
>JAPUKZ010000414.1 GCA_027295405.1 Gammaproteobacteria bacterium | reverse complement strand
ATTTGCCAAAAAATTTCTCTTCGCGAGTGGTGGAAAGTCTGACGTGATTGTCGGTAATGCCTATCATAACCAGTTTAAATTGGTTGACACCAAGGTTTTTATCGTATTTAAGCCAGTACTTGAGTGCGGAGCGCGCATATTCGTACTGCAGCATGGCGTCCTGTTTGGGTGTTATAGGCATGGCAGCATTACCAAAATCCCAGGTTTCGTAATCTGCAAACTCGTCTTCGGGGGACAGAAACGGATGAGCCTCACTATCACCCTTCATCTGGGTTACCTCAAGTAACGGCTCCCAGCGAGAGCGCATTGTTGCGTAAGCCAGATCAATCGGCTTGCCGTTACTCATGGTCTCGGCAAACATCACGCCGTTACTGATGTTGGGGTTATGGGGAATGGCCAGAACCTTGCCGCCCGTAGTTTTTTCATAGTCCGCCAAAAAGCTCCACAGATCTTCCGGGTGAATACTGTCAAAGGCGGAAAACGGCAGTACTTGTTTTACTTTGTTCGGGCCGTCGCGAAAAATAACCACTCGGTGCAAGTTGTCGCCACCGGGAGCAGAGCTCCATTCATAACCATTAAAAGCCGTAAACTTACCCGGGTCATTATATTCGGAGGCGATATCGACAACCCGATCCCAGACGGTGCGTTTTATTGCGGGGTTCTTGACCCGCTCATTACCCGTGGTGAAGTCCTTCATCATGCCAACGGCGGTCAACCAGGCTTCGTCGCCTCCTTTTTGCAGCGCCGCGTACCATTCCTTGCCAGCTTCCGTGGCGAGCAGTTGCGGGTCGCCTTTGGTCAGAAGGTCCGATATGCCCAAGTATTCGGCATGATCTGAGACCACAAGAAAATCCAGAGGTCGGATCAGCTTTGCCCGCACGCCTTGGCTTGAGATGACCTCCTCGCCACGGGCGAAGCGAAAGGATTGGTCCGGCCCAAGGGTGTTGCCAAACATGCCGGAGTCTATAGAAAAGGAGCTGTGGTGATGGGTATCGCCAAAGAAAACCCGCTTCGGAAAAGCCTGACCGACGTAGGGTGAGTATTCTTTTTTCTCAGAATGCTCTTCCGTCGATATTGCCGGTTTTGAAGACGAGGATACAGTTGACTCCTCGGTCGGCTGTTTATCGCTGCCACAGCCCATCAGAGATAATACTCCCACTAACGTTAACACGGTGATGTACTTATTCATTGAAAATACCTTCATAATTTTTGATCACAGAAAACTAAACACTCAACTCTTTACTCTCAATTCGCTCTGGATACAAACGCCAGAACTTCCCAACAATTACCAATGCTTCGGAACATCTTCCACTTAAATATCCAGTTCCAAGCTAAAAACGACTGACCCGTTCGATAAACCAAAAAGCGGCGATGCCACCAATGCCATAGGCCGGCAATTGATGCGCCAAAGCCGGCCACTCTGTTCGTATCTTGCGCAACAGCGTAAACAGAGCCATCACTGCAGCGATAAACAGCAGTTGCCCCAGTTCCACACCCACATTGAACATCAGCAGTGCAAGCGGCACTTCGTTTTGCGGGAGACCGACATCACTCAGCGCGCCGGCAAAACCAAAGCCATGCAACAAACCAAATGCGAAGGCCACTACCCAGGGATATTGGGCTGTCATACTGATTTTGCCGTGGTTGACCTTCATCAGTTCGCTGGCAAGAAACAGAATCGAAAGGGCAATGGTGGCTTCCACCGGCGGACCCGGTACCCACATCACACCCAATGTGGCTGCCGCCAGGGTTATACTATGAGCCACAGTAAAAGCGGTGACGGTAATCAAAAGACGTCGAGCACCTCTGACCAGCAATAACAGGGCAAGCACAAAGGTCAGATGATCAAAGCCGGAAAGAATATGCTCCACACCCAGCACGGTGTAATCGCCGGCCACTTGCCAAGCTGACCGTTGCGCGGTTATCTCAATCCAGGGTTGGCTGGGGCGTGCCATCGCCGTGGTCTGGCTACCATCCAGCCAGACAAAACGAGCAAACACATCAGTAATGGTGGTTTCCAGCCCAATAAAGCGAATCACACCGCCATCGATATCACCATCTGGAACACTCACTACACGTCGATGCAGAGCCGAGTCCGATAACTGTCTAACGGTCGGTTCAGCCACCGTTTGCCAATGCGCCGGTAACTGTAATTTGGCCGGGTGGGGCTTTTTAAAATAAATCGGTGCCCGCCAGATCACTTCATAGCGATCGGGTGTCAATTGCCTCAATTCAAACGAACTGGGTTGCAATTCATGGGCAAGGGCAGGACCGAAAAAGCCTGTGCATAGCACAAGTAACACAGCGGAAAATATTGAGCTGCTTCGCACTCTCATTGCAGTTCACCCGCTTGAGCAGCGGCGATAACTCCACCCCTGGCATCCTTTTTATCATTGAGTGACTCAATGGTGATCTGATAATTTTCACGCAATCGTTGGAATGCCAATTCTTTTTGTTCCTTGCGCTTCTGTACCAGATACTCGCGCTCTACCCACTCGCGAATATCGGCCAATGCTGACTGGCCCGCATCGATACGCTCACTCACCTTAACCAAATGAGCACCATAGCCCGAATAAATCGGCCCGATCCAGTCACCGGACTCCCGCTTGATAAGATCCTCGGCAAAGCGCTCTCCGAAGGCACGAGCGATCTCACTCTGCGTAGCCAGGCTGTAATCAGCGGGCACAAGTGTTGCGTCGCCCACTGATTCGGCTGCGGCACCGCCATTCAAACTGACCAACAACTGCTCTACATCGCTAGCTGTAGCTTTTCGTTTGTCTGGGTTGAGATACACCTGCTGAAACGAGAGCTGCGCTTCGCGGCGAAACTTGTCTGGATTCTCTTGCAAAAAACCCGCTAATGCCTCATCGGTCACGTCTTGTGCCGACAGATCTTCGAGGATAAATTCCAGCTTCATACGCATGCGCCGGCGCACCAATGGATCGTCCTGATCCAGTCCCATCGCCAGCGCTTCACGGTAAAACACCTCTTCGCGCAGATGATTCTCGACCAAGGCATTCAGTTCATTTTCCGTGGGTGGACGCATCCAGGTACGCTTGAAGTTGGTAGCCAGCAGCTCAATCTGGCTGCCACTTACCAGGATACGGTTTGGCGCCTCGCTTCCCAGATCGCGTGTCAAGTCATAAAACACAAACAGCACCGCGCCAATCGACAAAAAGTGTACCAAGGGTTCACGACATAAACGCTTTATAGTTAATGCCATACTGTGATTTCCTTTAACATCATTTCTCATTAAGGGGTATACCAGATCGGTGAGGTGTAGGCTCGATCCTGAACAGTGCGCTTAACGACATCTGGCATGCTTATACCGTAACGAACCTCATCATAAGAGGTCCAGCGCGGGGTGGGAATTTCTATCACACGCACATAGTAAAAAGCTTGCAGCTTTGGATCGAAGTCGGGATCACTCCAAACAACTTCAAGCGTGGGATCACCTATGGTGTTTTGATAACTGGGCTTCGATAAGTCTACAGTGCTCCCTACCGGTGTTTCACAGCGGCCTTGGACATTGATCTGGCGACCATCAGATACAGCCGCGTCATAGACTCGCTCTTGCAGTTGGCCCTTAGCGTCCAGCCAACCCTTGACTACCTGCACCCGATCCAGATTAGCCCCGATTACGTCCTTGACTGCCTGGATCATAATACGCGGCGATGCTCCAGCAGGGGCCTGTTTCAGATCCCCCCCCATAGGAACACCTCGGGCATAGCCCTGTTCGACAAAGCCCTCTTGTAAATCTTTCTGGTTAAAGTCCCAGCCGGCAAAGATGCGTACACCAATACGGGTGCCAGTGGAAGCGTAAGTTTCCTTGCGTTTTAATGCATCAAAGATAGGAGCGCGGTTATTTTCCGTCGCCCAGACTGCCGTAAGACCTGCGGCTGTTTCCTGATGGGCGTAGATAGTGAGCTCCGGCCTATCCTTATTAACCACAAATGGGTACTTGTAGCGTATTGGGGACGGTTCTGTCACAATAAATTTCCCCCAGTAGTTGTCCTCCCGAGTGGCAGAGAGACCGTTGTGGGAGTCGGTCGCGCCAACCAAACCAAATTTATAGGGATTAATACCCTGCAATTGCTGCCATTTCAGACCCTGCTTGTAGGCCTCGCGGGCATACTGGCCGGGCAGTAACTCTGGACGGTTGGGGACGGAAAGCACATTCAGTGTATCCCAAGTCTCAAAATCGGCGAACTCGTCATTGGGTGATAACAGCGGGTGCGATTCACCGTCGCCTTTGATTTGTACTACTTCGTACAACGGTTCCCAGCGCTGTCGCATGGCAACGTATTTGGCATCAACTTCAGCACCGGATACCCGCTTGGTTTCACCGCCTGGCCAGGGAAACATCAACCCATTACTGAGGTTGCCGTTATGGGGGATAGCCAATACCTGGCCGCCCGTCTCATCTTCATAGGCAGCCATATACTCCCACAAGTGTTCAGGGTCCATGCTGTCCAGGCTGGAAAAAGGCACCACCTGTGTGGTTCTTGCGGGGTTATCACGAAAGATTACATTGCGGTGGAGATTATCACCCCGCTTACCGGCGATCGATGTCCATTCATAGGCGGCCAGTGTGCTAAATTTCCCTGGCTCATGGTATTTTTCAATGATCGCGATAAAGCGCTCCCATACCGAACGCACCATTTTTGGGTTGTCAATAACATCATGATCGGTGCCAAATAAAATTTCCCAGACCAGTTCCTGAAATTCCTTGCCCTTGGTTCCTTGCAGCTTTTTGTAACGCTCGTACCACTCCTTACCCGTCGGTGAGGCCAGTAACAGTGGGTCAGCCGTATTGAGCATCTCAGTTAAGCCCAGGTACTCGGCATGTTCGGTAATAGCGAGAAAATCCAGGGGGCGATCCAGTTTTACACGCTGACCGGTATTGGACGTTATCTCCTCGCCGCGGGCGAAGCGCAGGGATTGCTCCGGATCAACCACGGTGCCAAACAGGCCGGTATCCGCAGACCATTGGGTGTGTAAGTGCAGATCCCCCCAGAGGGGGCGGACAGGGTGTTGTGATTTTGCCGATGGCTTACTTTTGGAATCGGCGACATTGGAATCGTCGACGGTCTGTGGCTTTTCAGAAAGGGTAGGCGTGCTTGTAACTGTCGGCTCTGATGTGTCGCAACCTGAAAGGATCGAAGATACCGCTATCAATAGAAAAGCAGATAGGTTATTCGCTGGCTTCATGGCATTTTCCCTTTATTGAATGTTGTTTATATTGGCGCGCACTGCGTTGGCCGAGCAGATTAATGTCGCGTATTTAGAAAAGCGGATGTGCTATATGTATCCGCCCATCAAGAGATGTCTTGCTCAGCACTTACTTGTTTGGGATGATACCATCATAGTATAAATAGCCAGCCCTGAAAAAATACATAAATGGCGGGCGCATTTTTCATTGAGGTATCACCCACAACCCCATACGTATTTGAGGCTCGCCGGTGCAGCATACTCCGCCCCTACTCAGCCATTTCCTGTTTCGCCTGAACCTGTACTGCCAGGAGAAGTGCCA
>JAPUKZ010000413.1 GCA_027295405.1 Gammaproteobacteria bacterium | reverse complement strand
AGCACATGATGACCGTGTTCGTGCAGTACTGCCCACCGAAACTGGCCAAGGGGGAGTGGACCTCGGAAGACCGTGATGCCTTTGGCAAAGTGGTGATCGACCAGATTGCCGAGCACAGTCCAGACTTCAAGGACCTGATCGTACACGCCGAAATCCGCACGCCTTTTGAGATCGAAAACGAGGTGGGTTTGACCGAAGGCAACATCTTCCAGGGCGAACTTACCTTCGACCAGTTGCTGTTCAACCGGCCCTTCCCCGGCTATGCACAGTACCGGGGGCCGGTGAAAGGCATGTATATGTGCGGCTCAGGTACCCATCCCGGTGGCGGTGTTATGGCGGCTCCCGGTGCCAATGCGGCCCGTGAGATTCTGCTGGACCTGAACAAAACCAATGTAGTACCGGAGAGCTACCTCGATGACTAATTCAAATTATGACGCGATCATCATCGGTGCCGGTCACAATGGCCTGGTCTGTGCCAGTTACCTGGCCCGCAGCGGCCGTAAAGTGCTGGTAGTGGAAGCAGCGGCGACCGCCGGCGGTGCAGCGGCTACCCGAGAATTTGCCGCAGGTTACAAGGTATCCTCCGGGGCCCATTTACTCACCCAGCTAAACCCCAAAGTCGCCAGTGACCTGTCACTGGAACGCCATGGCCTGAGCCTGGCAGCCCGCGATTTGAAAACTGTGGCATTGGCGGAAGATGGCAATCACATCGTTTTTGATGGCGCCAGGCTCGCCGGTGTTTCCGCAGAGGACCAGGCTGCCTATGCGGCGTTCTATCAACAGAACCTGAAATTCGCCAGGGTGCTCAATGGTTTTTTCAGCAGACGACCGCCTACCCTGGTGGATCGCAGCCTGGGTGACACCTTGTCCCTGCTCAAACTGGGCTGGGACATACGCTCCATGGGCAAAGAGGACATGCGGGATTTGTTGCGGGTTGGTTTGATCAATATATACGACGTTGCCAACGAACATTTTGACAACGAGCTGTTAAAAGCCGCGGTCAGTATGGATGGTGTGCTGGGCTCACATATGGGCCCGCGTTCGCCCAATACGGTATACGGCTACCTGTACCGGCGCCTTGGCGATTTCTACGGCATGAAGGGACCGGCCGTCGTTGCCGGTGGCATGGGTGCGGTCGGGGCGGCCTTTGCCGCCGCCGCCGAGGCCGCTGGCGCAGAGATTCGTTACAACAGTGCGGTGGTGCAGGTCGCCATGGACAACTGCAAAGCGGTGGGTGTAGTGCTGGCGAGTGGCGAAACGATAAACGCTCCCACGGTTATATCCAACGCAGACCCGAAGACAACCCTGGGCAAACTGGTGGGCTATTCGCAGCTGGATGCCGGGTTCTCGCGCCGGGTACATAACTATCGTGCTCGCGGTGTCAGCGCCAAGCTGCACCTGGCACTGGATGATCTGCCCCGGTTTACCGGTCTCGATAGCGCCAGTGCCGGTGATCGACTATTGCTGGCGCCGACTATGGATTACATAGAGCTGGCTTTCAACCATGCCAAGTACGGGGAGTATTCCACGGCACCGGCAATGGAGATCAACATCCCCACCGTACACGACACCTCACTGGCGCCGCCGGGCAAGCATGTGCTATCTGCGGTGGTGCAATACGCGCCCTATGAGCTGAAGGCGGGCTGGGATAGCGGGCGAGAAGCCTTCAAACAAATTGCCATCGATACGCTGGAAGCCTATGCACCCGGAATCAGCAAGCTGGTGACTGCCAGCGAGTTGTCATCCCCCAGGGACCTGGAGGCCGAGTTTGGGATGACCGGCGGCCATTGGCACCACGGCGAGCTGTCGCTGGACCAGGCGCTGATGATGCGGCCGATGCCGGGGGCGACCCAGTATGCGACACCGGTTGACGGGCTTTATTTGTGTGGCGCCGGCGCACACCCCGGTGGCGGGGTGATGGGGCTGGCGGGGCGCAATGCCGCCCGGGAAGTGATCAGGCAGGAGAAGGCCGCATGAAAAAGCCACATAACGAAGACATGCTCAGGTACTCGCCGTTTCACTCCCGGGTGAAGGCCATGTGCCAGACCAACGACTGGTATATGTGGGCGGGCTATACCACGCCCAACAGCTATGAAGATATTGAACTGGAGTATTTTGCAGCCCGCAACTCTACCGGGGTCTTCGACCTGACACCGATGACCAAGTACCTCATTACCGGGCCCGATTCAGAGGCCTTTATGAACCGGCTAATGACCCGCGACGTGCGCAAGATCAAGCCCGGCCGGGTCGGGTATACCGTGTGGTGTGATGACGCCGGTATGGTGCACGATGACGGCACCATCTTTCACTTCAGTGAAGGTGTTTACCGCCTCTGCGCGCAGGAGCGTTGCATGGACTGGCTGCAGTGTTCCGCCATGGGCTTTGATGTGAACATCGTCGATGAGACCGAGGATGTGGCGGGCCTGGCGGTGCAGGGACCTACCTCCTGCGCCACCCTGCGCAAGATGGGGCTGGAGGGTCTGCAGGATCTCAAACCCTTTGGTATTACAACATTTCCCTTTAATGGCGCCGAATTGACCGTCTCCCGCACCGGTTATACCGGTGACCTGGGCTACGAACTGTGGATCGCACCCGAACAGGCCGAGACCCTGTGGGATGCGCTGTTCGAGGCCGGTAAGGATTATATGATTCGGCCCATGGGCTCCGAGGCCCTGGGCCTGGCCCGCATTGAGGCCGGTTTCATCATGGCCTGGGAAGATTTTGTACCGGCGGAGCAAATGGTGCGCCACGGTCGTGCCCGCTCGCCCTTTGAGCTGGGTCTCGGCTGGCTGGTGGATTTCAACAAGGGCCATTTCACCGGTCGCAAGGCCTTGCTGAAGGAGCAGGAGCAGGGCTCGCGCTTCCGCTTCGTGAAGCTGGATGTGGACGGCAACAAACCCGCCGAGCATTCTTTCATACTCAACAAGGCCGGTGATGTTGTCGGCCACGTGACCTCGGCGGCCTGGTGTCCAACCGCCAAGAGTAATATCGCCCTGGCATCCCTGGAGATGCCCTGGGGCGATGAGAGTGATGAACTGTTCGCGGAGATCTACTACACCCGTGAGTTGCACTGGACGCGCCTGCTGGCGCCCTGCAAGGTAATGACCGGGCCGGTGTATGAACCCGCGCGCCGGCGTATGACCCCCGCGCCCAATTATTGAGTCCTGCCTGTGACGACCCACCGTCTTCAGCCTCTGGTCGCGCCCACTTCCCTGGCGGTAGTGGGGGCAAGCCGGCGCGAGGGCGCTGTGGGTAACGAGGTGCTGGTAAACCTGCTGCGGGGCGACTATCGCGGCCAGCTCTATCCGGTGAACCCTGCCCATGGGGATATTTTGGGACTGCCCTGTTTCGCCAGCCTCGATCAACTCCCCGAAGTACCGCAGCAGGTGA
>JAPUKZ010000412.1 GCA_027295405.1 Gammaproteobacteria bacterium | reverse complement strand
GTTCCACCGCGGCTGGTTCCACCGCGGCTGGTTCCACCGCGGCTGGTTCCACCGCGGCTGGTTCCGCCGCAGCAAGTTCCACGTCTTCCTTGGTAATACGTCCGTTGCGGCCGGTACCCGTCACGGCTTCCAGATCGACATTGAGTTCCGCCGCCAATCGTCGCACCACCGGATTGACGCGCCTCGCGCCGTCGCCGGGCGCGAACCGGCCGCCGCGGAAGATTCTGCCGCTGCAGGCGCCGGTTTCTCTGCTGCCGCGGCGCCGACTGCCGGATCGTCTGCCGCAGGATCGCCTGCCGCAGCCCTTGCAAAGCCCGCTACGAATTCATCAATCGCGGCATCATCGATCTCCGCCGGGGGCAATAACGCCAAGTAAATCACCCACTGGCATGGTTTCGCCTTCCTCGGCAATCCGGCGCCGCAACACACCATCCACCGGGGACTCCCACACGTTGACGATTTTGTCCGACTCCATTTCGAACACCTCATCACCCTTGGCAACCGCCTCACCGACCTCCTTATTCCAGGCCGCTATTGTGCCCTCCACCATCTCTATTCCCCATGTAGGGACAGCAATTGGGTAGAGATCGCTCATGCCCGGGTCTCCTTGATGGCAGCGGCGATTTTCTCGACGGACGGCAGGTACGCCGCTTCCAGTTCCGGTGAGAAGGGTACCGGGCTGTGCGGTGCGCATACCTGCATCACCGGCGCCTTCAGGGAGTGAAATGCCTTGCTCGCAGCCAGCGCAGCAATGTCGGCGGTCAGTCCACAGCGAGGGGGTGACTCGTCCACCACCACCAGTCTGCCGGTGGCTTGCACACTTTCCAGAATGGTTTCTTCATCCAGTGGCGAGGTGGTGCGCGGATCAATCAGGTCGCAACTGATCCCGCTTTCCTCCAGGCTGTCTATGGCAGCCGCGGCCTTACCCACCATCTGGCCAAAAGCCACCACGGTGACATCGTCGCCCTCGCGAGGCATGGCGGCCTCGCCAAAGGGTATGGTGTAAGCCTCGTCCGGCACTTCGCATGCCTCCTGGTACAGTGCCTTGGGCTCAAAGAATAACACCGGGTCATCATCGCGGATCGCCGTCAGCAACAGGCCTTTGAGAGCACCGAAATCTGTGGGGCAATGTAATTTTGACTTTTCACACCGCCAGGAGTGGTAGAAGCTGGGATCTCGTTGTTATGAGCTACCATGCCAGTGACTACCTACTCGATCAAGATAGCTCTCCGCGGTGTCAGTCCGATGATCTGGCGCCGCCTGCGGGTGCACGAAACTACCTCCCTGGCTGATCTACATTATATCATCCAAATAGCTATGGGTTGGAATGATGACTACCTCCATCACTTCCATATCCATGGGATAGACTATGGAATAAGCCGCGCTGGCTGCGGCACCTTTCGGCACGACGCTGACCAGGTATTTATTGATGATTTTACCTTCGATGTAGGAGACCGTTTCACTTACACCTACAATTATTTCGAATTCTGGCTGTGCGATATCCGGATAGAGGCAATTGAGCCCTCGTCCAAGGCGACGCCCCGCTGCTTCGGTGGCAGTGGCCGAAAAGGAGATCGCAACTATTATAAGATAGATGAAATTATTGCCGGTAGTAAGGTGATTGAAAATGTGGCCAGGGCGGGTAAATCTGTTACGGTCGGCGATATCCGCCGGTGGCTTGAAAGCTACGAATCCATTAGATTTAGTCGACCCCCCATCAATAAGCAACTGAAAGAGTTTCCGTCGGCGCCGAGTTAATGGCCATCCCCAGTTCTCCTGGCGGAAATCCCGGACAGGAGAGAAACCATGCAATTCAAGCTTCAAGTTGTCGTCGATGATGAGAACGGTGAAGTCCTCACCGAGGACATAATCATTCTGGAAAAATCATCCGATGGAGGCGGACTCGTCGGTCTATCACTCGCCGAATCGAAACGCTTGCTCAAGCAGTTGCAAGAGGTCATGGTCAGTCAACAAGCGCGTCAGTACACGCTTTCCCATCGCTGTTGTCCTGCCTGCAATAGCAAACGGAGAATCAAGGGCACCTATGACATTCAGTACCGGACCCTGTTTGGCATCGTCCCGATTCCCAATGTCCGGCTTTATCACTGCGATTGTGAGGACGTAAAATCCAAGACCTTTGGGGTACTCAACGATTGGCTCTCGGACCATAATAGTCCTGAGTTACAGTATATCGAGACGAAATGGGCGTCTCTGATGTCGTATGGCATGACAGTTGATTTGCTGAAAGATGTTCTGCCAGTGAACGACAGCTTGGATGCTGAGACTGTCCGGCATCACCTCCACAAGACTGCTATGCGACAGGATGAACAACTGAAAGATCAGCCTCGCTTTATATCCGGTTGTCAGAACCAGTGGGCAGAACTGCCCAGACCAGGCAAGCCGATGACCGTTGGCATTGACGGCGGATATGTTCGGGACAGCAGGAACAGAAAATCGAATTTTGAGGTCATCGTAGCCAAATCGTTCTCCGAAACCGAAGCGCCCAAACGACTGGGCTTTGTCCAAACACTGGATGACGAACCGGAGCGGCGACTCATGAAAATGTTGAAAAATCAGGGATTGCAGGAGAACCAGCAAATTGTCTTTCTGTCTGACGGTGCCGACAATGTGCGGGACTTGCAACAGCTGATGCATCCCGAATCCGATCACATTTTGGACTGGTTCCATTTGACGATGCGGTTGACCGTTTTAAACCAATTCGCCAAAGGGGTATGCCATACCGATCCAGATCCGGGTGCAGAACTGCTGAGAATGCTGGAGAGTACGAAGTGGTACTTGTGGCACGGAAATACTGAGCAAGCTCTCGAGCACTTGGAAGACTGCTGGGGACTTAGTGACGATCCGGAGTTGCGCTATGATAAACGCCGTAAATTGGCTCAGCACCTAAGTGAGATGATTACTTACATCGACAGTAACGCCTATTTAATCCCCAATTATGGAGAGAAGTACCGTTGTGGGGAAACGATTACCACCGCGTTTGTCGAATCGACCGTCAATGAGGTTGTCGCCAAACGGATGGTGAAAAAACAACAGATGCAATGGACGCAGATAGGCGCCCACTGCTTGCTGCAGACAAGAACTGCGGTGCTCAATGGCGAATTACGAGATCACTTTAAGGCGTGGTATCCGGAATTGAGAGTTGGGGCAAATGATGTTGAATATGAGGTGCCCGTCAAGCTTGCAGCGTGAATTCTTGATATTTTGCCCCACAGATTTCGGCACTCTCCGTTACAACGGCCTGTTTGCCGACAAGGCCAACTTCACCACCGGCCTTTATTACTTCACCAATGAGATCAACTACCACGAGCGCCGCAACCTGCTCGGGATAGCCACCGGTGGTACTTTCTCGCCACTGGCCAAGGGCCGCTACTACGGTGCCGAGGTTACCTACAACTTCTTTTAAGCCGTCCAGGGTGGTCAGGCGAGCCTGATCACCCGACATTGAGCTACTATAGGGTCAGGCCTGCGGGTCTGGCCCTTTTCGTTTTTGGACTAGCTGAATAATCCGGGAGATGAAGATGAGCGAGCAGAGATTACCCCTGGGTTTGAACCTGGGCCTGTGGGATCGCATGACCAGCTGGGAGGACACGGTTGATATCGTGCGCCTGGCAGAAGAACTGGGCTACTCCTCGGTCAGCATTCCGGAATCCTTCGGCCGCGATGGCTTCACCCTTTGCGATCGCCTGCTGGCGGCAACCGAGAGCATACAGGTGTGCCTGGCGCTGGCCAACGTGTTTTCCCGCTCGCCAGCGGTATTGGCGCAAACCGCGGCGACCCTGGATGAACTGTCAGGGGGTCGTTTTGTCCTTGGCCTGGGGAGCAGTACCCCCAATCTGGTAGAGGGCTGGCACGGATTGAAGTACTCCAGACCGCTGCAGCGCACCCGCGAGACTATAGAGATTTGCCACAGGATCTGGGCCCGGGATCCTTCTCCCTATGCAGGCGAGATATTTAAGGTGTCGGGCGTGAAACTGGGATTTACCCCCCTGCGCGAGCATATACCGATTTGGCACGGAGCCCTGTTGGAAAACAGCCTGCGCCTGTGTGGTGAGAAAGCGGATGGTTGGATACCGACGTTGGTGCCAGTGGCTGCGATAGAGCCAGGCCGTGAGGTGCTGGCGCAAGCTGCGGCATCTGCCGGTCGTCCTTTAAACTGTGTGACAGTCGTGCCTACCATGCAGTTACTGGTCGGTGAGGATCCGCAGCAGCTGCTGCAGATGATCAAATTCGGGGTAGCCGTCTACTACGGGCCGCCCAACAGTCCCTATGCGAAAGCGGCGGCCAAACTGGGGTATGCGGACGATGTGCAGGCGATTTGTGACGCCTATGCCGAGGGTGGCTCGGCGGCGGCCATTGCCGCCACATCAAACGCCCTGGCGGGATCGGTGGGCATTGTCGGAAGTATCGATGAATGCCGTTCCCGGGTCTCAGACTTGCTGGACACCGGGATAGACCGCCTGCTGCTATCGCTGCCTGCTGCAACCAGGCGAGATTGTGAGCCGATTCTGGAGGGTATCATTCCGGCTTCCCTGCGTTCCTGATACTGACTGCTGAGCGCGGTTTCGGGTACCGCGCTGGCGGATTTTGGTCCCCGCTCAGGCGGCGCAGCTAACGCAGTGGGTCGTTTCCGGAATAGCGTCCAGGCGGCCCTCTGAGATTTTCTCGCCGCAACTGGCGCAGATGCCGTAGCGGTCATCTCCGAGGCGCCGTAAGGCCGTCTTCAACTGTTGAATCGAGACCTGGGTTTCCCGCGCGATTTCTTCGAGCACATCGTCATTTTCCCGCTCAGTGGCTTGTTCGGCGAAGTCGCTGGACAGGGTCTTGGTGATGTCTTTTGTGACACCGGCCAGGCGGACTTCCAAATCAGCCAGTTTTAGTTCCAGCGCCTGCGCGCGGTTGCCCTTGCTCATACCTTCCTCTTCATACGCGGATTGCCACACCTCTCAGTATAAACAATTTGTCGTGGATGGACATGATCTGGATCAGAGTCTGTTAGTAGCACATGATCTGTCCGTTTCATAAGCCCCTCCTCGGGGACCAAGAGAACCGGACAGATCATGTGCTACCAGACCGGACATTTCTATTTGTTGCTGACAGATCTGGATCAGAGTCGGGGTCAGCACAGCGACTACTCACAACCGATTGTTGTGCGCTATGCTAGACCTGAATTCACTGATCGAGGCACTGAAATGAACCGCTGGCTACCCAGATTTATACTTCTGTCCCTGACAAGTACCCTACTTGTGGAACTGACGCTGGCGCAGGACTACGTCCCGGAATACTCTCCTTATCTGGATCGCCAGGGCAGGGAAAATGTGTACTGGGGTGATACCCATTTGCACACCCAGTACTCCACCGACGCGGGGATGATCGGTACCACCTTGCGCCCGGAAGACGCCTATCGTTTTGCCATGGGCGAGGAGGTGACGTCCAGTAGCGGCGTGCGAG
>JAPUKZ010000411.1 GCA_027295405.1 Gammaproteobacteria bacterium | reverse complement strand
GCCATCACCGGCAACGTGCCCTCACACCTATTGGGCAAAAACGCCTTCCAGGAAGTAGACATTATCGGCGTGACTACCGCCATTACCAAGAAGAACTACCTGCTAAAGAAAGTCACCGATATTCCTGAAGTCGTACGCGAGGCTTTCGCCCTGGCCGCTGGCAATCGCCCGGGCCCGGTATTGATCGATATCCCCAAGGATATCCAGCAACACTACCCACGTGACCCGGAGGGCAATTACACGCCACCGCGAATACCAGCGGTAATCGAACCGCCGGAACCGACCATCAGCGCCATTCCCGAAAACCAGCTGACCGAGGCCTGTCGCCTGATACAGGAGGCGACCAAACCGGTAATCTACGCCGGTGGCGGTATTGTCTCTGCCAATTGCAGCGAGGAGCTGTTACTCCTGGCGGAAAAACTGCAATGCCCGGTCACAACCACGCTGATGGGCCACGGCGCTTTTCCACCGGACCACTCACTTGCCCTGCACTGCCTGGGCATGCACGGCAGCAAGTACGCCAACGTGGCGGTCAATGAAGCCGACCTGGTCCTCGCCCTGGGGGTGCGCTTCGATGATCGGGTTACCGGCACCCTGGACGCGTTCATTGCCCAGGGCAAGATCATCCACATCGATATCGACCGCGACGAACTCAACAAAAACAAGACCGTCACCCTGCCCATCTGCGCCGACATCAAGCCGGCCCTGCAGCAACTGTGCAATCAGGCCGTGGCGGCTGATACCAGCAACTGGCTGAGCTACGTGACAGGCTTGCGCACCCGGTTTCCCTTCACCATTCCGCAGCGGGATAGTATTAGCCCACAGTTCGCGATCGACATGTTAAATGACATGACCGGTGGTGAAGCCATAGTCAGCCTGGGGGTAGGCCAGCACCAGATGTGGGCCATGCAACACTACCGCTCCCGCCAGCCCAGGTCGTTTCTCAGCAGTTCCGGTTTCGGCACCATGGGCTATGGGCTGCCCGCAGCCATCGGCGCCAAGGTCGGTTGTCCCGAACGCCTGGTTCTTGATATCGACGGCGACGGTTCGCTGAATATGACCATCCATGAACTGGCCACCTGCCACCGCTTTGGTATCGGCGTAAAAGTGGTGGTCATCAACAATCAATGGCTGGGTATGGTGCGGCAATGGCAGGATATGATCTACGACAAGCACCGCTCCGGCTCTGACCTGTCAGACCCGATGGCAGTGAAGGCGACGGGCGAAACCGGGATCTATCCAGACTTCCCGAAAATTGCCGAAGGCTACCGGGTCACCGCCGAGCGGGTGACCAGCAAAGCCGATCTGGCAGCCGCCTGCGAGCGCCTGCTAGCCGACCCGAATGAGCCCTATTTGCTGGATATCATCGTCGAGCCTGAGGAAAACGTTTTCCCCATGATCCCCGCAGGCGGCACCTACAAGGACATCATCATGAGCGCTGCGGATATGCCCGGCGGAGCCAGGGACAGCCAGGGGAGCAATATCTAGCCATATCTGTAAACCGGGGACGTAGCAGGGTTTTTTTGAAATAGGGTGCGTAGCACGGTTTTTCCTACTGAGAAATAGGGGACGTAGCACGGTTTTTAGAAATGGTGGACGTAGCACGGTTTCCTGCCCCTGATATTCAGTTGCGGACGTACTGTCAGAAAACCGTGCTACGTCCCCTATTTCTTACATGGTCATCAGTGAGGTGTTACCACCGGCCGCGGTGGTGTCGATGGTGACCGTCTTTTCGATGATAAGCCGCATCAGCAAACCGGTTTCGATGCGATCAGAAATCAGCGGTACCAGAGCACCTTGGCGATGAGCCAGCAGTTGCTGCACGGATTTTTCCAGACCGGATCCCGCCGGCAGTAACACGCCCTGCACCCTGGGATCGGAGAGCACCACCTTGGCCACCGCCAGCGGCAGCACCGTGAACAGGCTGGCGGGTAGGCCAGCCTCAAGCAGGCCCCCCGCACAGTGCTGGGCCGCAGTTTCATGCGCCGCATCCACCAGGGCCAGCACCGCGTTTCCCGCCAATAGTGCGGCGACTATCTGCGTCAAGCCTTCATCCAGGGTGGCAGCGCCAGTCAGCAAAATCGTTACCACACCGCGACTTTCAAAAAATAGTTGATTACTCTCACCGGTGGGTCCGGGCAGGGTCGACGCCTGAAACAGGCGCGCTTCAGCCTCATTGATGACAACGCCAGCGCGCTCCAATAGCTGGTTGATGTCCGCCAGATCCAGAGCTTGCGATTCTTGCGCCAGTGACGACAGGAAGCGCCGGATGACTGAAACCTTTTCATGTCCCACAGCCGAAGCCCAGACCAACTGCGCCAACTCTGCCTTGGCAACCATATTCGCCGCCGGTCTTTCCTCGCCCAGTCCTTCCACCGGGATCGCCGACTCCTGAACCTGGGGTACTACTTCGGAGACGGGCCGTACCAGGCGGGTGACATATTGCGGCCCACCGGCCTTGGGTCCGGTACCTGATAGTCCACGTCCACCGAAAGGCTGCACCCCGACCACAGCCCCAATCATATTGCGGTTAATATAGATATTTCCGGCCCGGGCGCGGGCCGCCACGCGACCGCTCAGCGCCTGGATACGGCTGTGTACACCCAGGGTCAGTCCGTAACCGGTGGCATTGATCTGGTCGATGACCTTGTCCAGTTCATAGGCCTTGTAGCGGATGACGTGGACCACCGGCCCAAATACCTCCCGCTGCAATACCGACAGATCAGCAATCTCATAGAGCCGTGGCGCGAAAAAATGCCCGCTTTCGCAGGCCTCAGGCAAGTCGCAGCTGTGCAATAGCATAGCGCGTTGGCCCTGCTCCGTCAGATAGTCCCGGTGGGCCTGCAATCGCGCCAGGGCCTGGTTATCAATCACCGGGCCCACGTCGGTACTCAGCAGTGCCGGGTCGCCCATGGACAATTCGTCCATCGCGCCCTTGATCATATGAATAACCTTGTCGGCCACTTCTTCCTGCAAAAACAGTACCCGCAGGGCTGAACAGCGCTGTCCCGCACTCTGGAAGCCGGAGGCAATAACATCATCCACCACCTGTTCCGGCAAGGCGGTGGAGTCGACAATCATGGCATTCTGGCCGCCGGTTTCAGCAATCAGGGGAATCCCCGTATCGGCTCTCTCAGCCAGCGCCTGCGCCAACCAGCGGCCGGTCTCAGTGGAACCGGTGAACATCACGCCCTGAATGCGGCTATCCGGGAGTAGCTGTTCACCCACCGGTCGGCCAGGAGCTACCACCAGTTCGACCACGCCATCCGGGAATCCACACTCACCCATCAACTGCACCACCCTCTGTGCCACCAGGCTGGTTTGTTCGGCGGGCTTGGCCAACACCGTGTTCCCCATCACCAACGCGGCGCTCACCTGGCCCAGAAAAATCGCGATGGGAAAGTTCCAGGGACTGATACACAAAATGACGCCGCGGGGTTTGACTGCGGCCGCCGACATGAACTCCTCACCCCGATCGGCGTAGTAGCGGCAGAAATCTACTGCCTCCCGTACTTCCGCCACCCCGTCGGCCACGGTCTTTCCGGCCTCTTTCACGCACAGTGCAATCAGCTGTGCACTACCAGCTTCCAGGGCATCGCCGAGCTTGCGTAGTAGCGCCGCGCGCTCGGCAACGGGCACTGTCGACCAGCTATCGACGCTTTTATGGGCCTTGCTCAGCTTACGTTCAATGTCCCCAGCACTGGCATAATCCAGGGTACCCACGGTTTCCTGATTCCTGGCCGGGTTCATCACCGACTCTGCGCCCTGCTCACCCCTTTGCAGCATGGACTGCTGTGTAGCCCACCAGTCCTCCATGCCGCCACGTAGTGCCGTTAAAACGTTGACATCGGTAAGATCCGCGCCCCTCGAATTGCAGCGCTGGCCAGATTCGGATTTCGCGGCCTTGTAAATATCGCTCGGTAGTGGAATCGCACTGTTGCGTTTCAGAGTCCAGCCGGCAACTGTTTCCACCGGGTCTTCCAGCAGCGACTCCACCGGCACACTCTCATCGACGATATTATTGACGAAGGAGGTGTTGGCACCATTTTCCAACAGGCGACGCACCAGGTAGCCCAGCAGATCAGCGTGTTCACCCACCGGCGCATAAATTCGGCAGGGTACTTTTTCCTGGTCCAGCACCTGGTCGTACAGGGCGTCGCCCATACCGTGCAGGCGCTGAAATTCATAACCCTGGCGACGCCCCCCACTCTGGGCACGGTCCAATTCAAGAATGGTCGCGACGGTATAGGCGTTGTGGGTCGCGAACTGCGGGTAGATCACATCGCGGTAGGCCAGTAGTTTCTTGACACAGGCCTGGTAGGACAGATCGGTAGCCGCTTTGCGAGTGAATACCGGATAGTCCGGGTAGCCCGCTTCCTGGCTCCACTTGATTTCAGAATCCCAGTAGGCGCCCTTGACCAGCCGCACCATCATCTTGCGCCCGACTTTCCGCGCCAGCTGCGCCGCCCAATCCACAACATAGACGCCGCGCTTGAGGTAGGCCTGAATCGCCAGGCCGAACCCTTCCCAGCCGCTGAAATCCGGGTCGGCGAATACCGCTTCGATCACATCCAGGGACAGATCGAGGCGATCGGCCTCCTCCGCGTCCACGGTAAAACCGATATCCTGCTCCCTGGCCGCCAGCGCCAGTGTTTTCAAACGCGGCACCAACTCCTGCATCACCCGCTCGTGGTGGGAGAATTCATAGCGCGGGTGAATCGCCGACAACTTCACTGAAATCCCCGGACTCTCAACCGGGCCGCGCCGGGCGGCGGCTTCGCCGATAGTGGTAATGGCATCCAGGTAACTCTGGAAATAGCGGTCGGCATCGGCCATGGTACGCGCGCCTTCGCCCAGCATGTCGTAGGAATAGCGGTAACCCCTGGCTTCCTGCTTCTGCGCCCGCTCCAGGGCACTGCTGATGGTCTTGCCCATCACAAACTGGGTACCCATGATCTGCATCGCATAGCG
>JAPUKZ010000410.1 GCA_027295405.1 Gammaproteobacteria bacterium | reverse complement strand
CAGAAAGTCCCAAATATACCCGACGAACCTGACGTACTCGACGCCGAATATGCTCTACAAGGGCTTCGGGTAGATGCCTGGCGTCGGGTTTGTCGAGTGCGTCGGGTTGTTTGTGGGTTTTCTAAGTCTGTCGAGCAGGCGCAGCGATTCCTGAGTACCCATGCTGCCTTTTACAACCTGTTCAACTTGGGACGGCACCTGGTCAAAGCAGAGCACTATAGAAATCTCAGGGAAGGTGCGTTCGGACGTTGGGCGGAGGCAGTTGCTTGAGGCTGTTTGGTGTCCTTTCATGGGCGTCCAGAAGTTAACTTGACGATACCCCGGCAGTGGGTGTGGCTGTCTGGTTTGACCCGTCTGAACAGCCGGCGCTCAGCAAAACTGCGAGAACCAAAATCCATCGTTTCATGAGTACCTGTTTCTCCTGCCAGAGGCTAGAATGATTGGCAGTTATTCTACGGTAATTATTGGAGTGGTTTGGTAGTGAGAGCATTTTGGTTGACCCTGGTCATTGTTTTTGTCAGCGCCTGCGACACCTATCGAGACCCCATCGCCAGCACCGAACCCGCCCAGGCAAGGGCAACCAGTGACTACGCCAGTTACGGCGGCGACGGCGGGCGTCAGTATGTACCCGCGGCCCGTATCACTGCCGCCAACGTTGGCAAACTGAAGCCGCTGTGGTCCTACCATACGGGCGACGTTTCCTCCGGCTCTGCCGAGGTGTACTCAACCAGCTCCTTTCAGAACACTCCCATCCTGCTCGACGGCATGCTCTATTTATGCACGCCATTCAACCGGGTGGTCGCGCTGGACCCGGCCACTGGTGCTGAATTCTGGTCCTACGACCCTGGGATTCTGCTCAAGGCCCACTACTCCAATCAACTGGTTTGCCGCGGGGTCAGCTATTGGGAGGATGAGGAGAAAGCCGCGGATCAATCCTGTGCCAGAAAAATTTTCACTGCAACCAATGACACCCGGTTGATCGCGCTGGACGCAAAAACCGGAGAACTCTGTAGCGATTTTGGCAATGCCGGCATGGTAGACACATCAAAGGGGGTCGGCGAAGCTCAGTATACGGGTGAACATCATCACACCTCTCCGCCTGCCATTATTGGTGACATCGTTGTCATTGGCGGGTCGGTGAGTGATGGCGGCGGCATCGATGCGCCCAGCGGCGTGGTGCGCGCCTATGATGCTCGCAGCGGTAACCTGCTGTGGGGGCAGGACCTGGCACCGCCCGGCTTTGACTACAGCTCAGACCTGGTCAGCGAAGACGGTTACGCCCTGGCTACGCCAAACGTGTGGGCACCCATGACTACCGATGAAGAACTGGGTCTCATCTACGCACCTACCGGCAATCCACTGCCGGACTATTTTCGCGACCACGATCTCAGCATGTCCTACTATGGCTCTTCGCTGATAGCTCTCAGGGCGGATACGGGTGAAGTGGCCTGGAATTACCAGTTTGTACACCGGGACTTCTGGGATTTCGATACTCCCGCGCAGCCCACCTTGTTTGAGCTGGAACGCGATGGAGAGAAGATTCCGGCAGTGGCGCAAGCCACCAAGATGGGCTTTATCTTTATTCTCGACCGCCGCACGGGTGAGGCCCTGTTCCCGGTTGAAGAACGGCCGGTTCCGCAAAACCCCAACTTCCCCGACCTGGTGTTGTCGCCCACCCAGCCCTTTCCGGTACTACCTAAATCGGTAGCGCAGAATAATCTCGATCCAAAGGACGCCTTCGGCTTCAGCTTTTGGGACCGGGGCGCCTGCCGGGAAGAACTGGAAAGCCTGCGCTATGAAGGCATGTACACGCCGGTTTCCCCTGAGTGGACCCTCATGTATACGGGAAATGCCGGCGGCATTAACTGGGGTGGGCTGGCGATTGATCAGGACAATCAGACACTGGTGGTCAATTCATCCAATCTGGCCTTCAAGGTAAAGCTAATTGCCCGCCAGGATGTTGATGCCGTTCGCTCTGCTAACCCCGGCGAAGAAATATCCAGGCAGGCGGGAATGCGCTGGGGTATGTGGCGCACAATGGTGGTTTCTCCCTTCGGCGCGCCCTGTAATCCGACACCCTGGGGAGTACTGACCGGCATAGACCTAAACACCGGCAAGCAGCTGTGGCAATCTACGCTGGGCACAACCCGCGACATGACCCCGCTTCCCTTTGCATACAATACGGGAACGCCCTCACTGGGTGGCCCGCTGATTACCGGCGGTGGCATTACCTTTATAGGGGCCACCATGGACAATTACCTGCGCGCCTTCGATACTAAAACCGGAGAAGAGCTCTGGAGGGGACGACTGCCGGCACCGGCCACCGCGACACCGATGTCCTATGTGGTGACGGACAAGAGCGGCCACAAGCAGCAAATTGTCGTGGTCGCAGCTGGCGGGCACGGTCGAGGTGGCACTGCCTTGTCTGACACACTCGTCGCTTTTTCTCTTAGTGGCGTGGAATAGCAGAGCGATGAACCTGGGTGAATTCAACACACTCACAGTGGCCGGCCAGCACCAATTCGGCACTCTGTTGGATGATGGTAAGGACGGAGATTTACCAATGAGGTTCTCACGATGAGTTACTTCCGTCCGCTTTACCCTTTCCTGCTGGGATGGGTATTGATTCTGTCGACAGCGACGTTCTCTCGGTTGGGACTTGTAAACGGACTGGGGCAGCTGATGCTATTTGCACTGGTGGTTTGCTTGCCGATTTGGCGTACCGGGCGCATGAGCTACGTCGACATTGGTTGGCCCTGGGGTTTGGTTCTGTTAGGTAGTCTCAGCTACCTGTACAGCGATGGTTATTGGCTGCGGTCGCTGGCGGTGAGTGTGGTGGTCATTCTGGTTGGACTGCGTATGGGCTTGGGTGCGCTCAAAATGTGGCGCTTAGGTTTACTCAAGAAGGAATTTCCACGCTATCAGTATCAACGCCGGCGCTGGGAGAGGGATGGTAAAACCAATGTGGGATTGGCGCTGCAGGTAGATGCCACGGCTCAGGGCCTTGCCAACGCTTCCTTTCTGGCGCTGCCGATTTTTATCATCGCGTCAAATAGCAGCTCAGAGTTCTCTGTATTCGAACTGGTGGGCCTGGTGATCTGGTTGCTGGCCTTTGCCATGGAAACTGTGGCCGATCTTCAGAAGAACCGATTTTTGCGGGAGATGAAACGGGCGGGGCAAAAACATCAGGTCTGCGATGTGGGCTTGTGGCGGTACTGCCGGCACCCCAATTATTTCTCTGAATGGATGGTGTGGAATGGCCTGGTGATAGCCGCGCTACCGTCGTGGTTTGCGCTGCAGGCAGTTGAAAACACGATGCTCTGGCTGTTACTCGGGGCTGGCCTGCTGTTTACCTCCAAGGTTATGCACAGCACTCTAGTGTATGCGACCGGCGCAGTACCATCGGAATACTACTCGTTGCAGAAAAGGCCCGGCTATAAGGAGTATCAACAACGCACGAATCGCTTTTTCCCCGGTCCGCGGAGACTTTCTCCGTGAAAGGTGCATGCCTGTGCAATGGGGTGCGCTTCAGGACTCACGGGGATACGCCCAACTTCTATCAGTGCCATTGTTCTCTTTGTCGAAAGCAGGGCGGTGCATCGAGCAACGCGGCGACCTTTGTGTTGGAGGAGAATTTTTCCTGGGAGGTCGGACAGGAGCAGGTTTCTAGATTTACTCGGGAGTCGGGTTTTACCTCGCACTTCTGTTCGGTCTGTGGCAGTCCGGTACCAAATCCTCTACGGGACACGGGTTTTTACTGGATTCCGGCCGGATTGCTGGAACCTGAACCCGGGCAGACCGTAGTTGCACATATTTATACGGCGTCCAAGGCAGACTGGGAAAGCCTGTCACCACGGGGACAGCATTTTGCCGAAATGCCGGATTTTGAAACGATGTTTCAGCTGCTGCATCAGTGCTTGTAATGTAAATCGGCAGGGTACTAATGCCAAGTTAACTTCCCCTGGGAGATAATCCAGGGATGGATACCTACAAGCGCCACCGATTCCCGCCGGATATCATCAGTTACGCAGACTGGCTGTACTGACCTGTCTCCCGTTAGCCGTACCAGTCTGAACATGGGAAGGCTGCCTTTCTGAAACGCCGCGAGGTTTAACGCAGCGGAGTTTT
>JAPUKZ010000041.1 GCA_027295405.1 Gammaproteobacteria bacterium | reverse complement strand
CAGACTGAAGATATTCAGCGCCACATCGCCCACATCGGCCACCTGGAATGAATCAAAGGGTGCCGCCCGGGTCGCCATGCCGTAAGGCCGTACCAGCACCGACTCGGCCCGTATCTGCCGTGGCCCGTAGCGCGAACCGGTCCGGTTACTGGTACCAATATCCAGGGGCACACCAACAATGGCCACATCAAGACCGTCCGCGCTAGCCTGGACCGGCAGGCGAAACATGGTCGCGGGGCCGGCAAAACGCGGCATCTCGTTGCCGCCCAACGGCTGATTGAAATTCTGTTCCATACTACGCCTCCCGCGGCGCTGTCAGTACTGCGTTCATGCCACTTGCAACTGTTCTGCGGTGGCGAAATCCAAGGTCGCATCCAGCGCCTTGCCCAGTTTGGTGACCAGTTCATCCACCTGGGCCTCGGTGATTATCAGGGGTGGACAAAGTGCAATACTGTTACCACCCATGGCGCGAATAATCAGGCCGTGGTCCTCGCAGCTTTGTTGGCAGAAGCTCCCCACTGCATTGTTCGCGTAGGCCTGCTTGCTGTCCTTATTGGCAACCAGCTCCACCGCTCCGATCAGGCCCATACCCCTGACCTCGCCCACCAGCGCATGGGAAGCGAACTCGCGCAAGCGCGCCTGCAGGTAGTCACCCACCTTCGCAGCGTGCTCAAACAACCGCTCGCGCTCATAAATTTCAATAACCTTGGAGGCCACCGCACAGCCCACCGGATGGCCGCTATAGGTATAGCCGTGCCCGAACACGCCGACCTCGGCACTGGGTTGTACCATGGCTTCATACATGTCACCGGTAATCACCGCTGCGCTGATCGGCATGTAAGCTGAAGACAAAGCCTTGGCCAGAGTCATCATCTGTGGCTGTATACCCACCGCGCTGGCGCCAAAATCGTGGCCGGTACGGCCGAATCCACAAATTACCTCATCGTCCCACATCAGGATGTCGTATCGGGTCAGCACCGCCTGCATTTTCTCAAAATAGGTCGCCGGCGGTACGATAACGCCACCCGCGCCACTGATGGGCTCGGCGATGAAGGCTGCAATGGTCTCCGGACCTTCCGCCAGGATCAGCTCTTCCAACTCAGCGGCACGGCGGCTGGCGAAGTCTTCCTCACTCTCCCCCGGCAGTGCGTCGCGATAGTAGTGAGGCGAACCGGTGCGCAACACGCCCAGCGCTTCGAAGGGCAGGTCGAAGTGGGTGTGATTGGGCTTCAGCCCGGTCAGGGCCGCAGCGGCGACGGTAACCCCGTGGTAGGCCCGCTCCCGGGCGATGATCTTGTACTTCTCCGGCTTGCCAATCGCATTGAAGTAGTAGCGCAACATCTTCACCAGACTGTCGTTGGCATCCGAACCGGAATTTCCGAAAAACACCTTTGCGCCGTCTACCGGCACCATTGATCCCAGTTTATCCGCCAGCGCCATGGCCGCGGGATGGGACTTGCCACCGAACATATGCGAGTAAGTCAGGCTGCGCATCTGTTCTGCAGCAGTTTCAATGATCTCCTCATTGCCATACCCCAATGCCGTACACCACAGACCGGCCAGCCCCTCAAGGTATTGCTTGCCCTGGTTGTCATAAACGTAAACGCCCTCACCCCGTTCAATGACCAGCTGTTCTATGGCGGTGAGATTGGTAGTTGGGTAAATAATACGACTCATCAGCTCTATCCTCTTTTTTGATCTGCGAAACACTGACATTCGACTTACAGCATAGTCCAAGCGCGATGCCGCTCCGTGCCAGAAAACCATTTTATGGATTGATATTCTTTCCACAAGCAATTAAATTGCTCCATATTGGTGACTAAAAGTATCCAATTATGAGTATTGATCATCGATTTCCGCTCAATGCCTTGCGTGCCTTCGAAGCGGTCGGACGCCATTCCCACGTGCGCCGCGCCGCCGAAGAATTGAACCTGACCCATGCCGCCCTCAGCCGGCAGGTACGCAAACTGGAGGGGCAACTGGGTGCCCACCTGTTCACCCGTGAGAACAACCGGATGTAACTGACCGCCGCCGGCCGCCGCTTTCTGCGAGTAGTGCAGGATGCGTTGAACACACTGCAAGAGGGTGTACTGCACCTGGATCCCGAATCCCTGGCCGGTGAACTGGTTATTTCGGCGACACCTACGGTATCGATCAACTGGCTGCTCAGCGTTCTGGACAGCTACAGCCAACGCTACCCGGAGGTGGAAGTTCGCATCGTCACCATTGAACCGCATCAGCGCGAACTACCCCGTCAGTTCGATCTGGCCCTGTGCCTGGGCCAGCCAGACACGCCGGGGCGGCGCTCGCGCAAGCTCTACCAGGAGTACTACTTCCCGGTCTGCTCGCCCGCTCTAATCACTCCCGACCAACCCATTGTCAAACCGGAAGACCTGCTGCTCTATACCTTGTTGCACGAAAAGTTTCAGCACTGGGAGGAATGGTTTGCCCTGCACGGTATCCATCAGGCCCGCGGGCAAGGCAATATTCATTTCGATTATGGCTTTCAGTCAATAGAAGCGGCTCGACAAGGGCTGGGCGTGGTGCTCGCCGACCAACTGGAAGTGGCGGCGGATATACGCCGCGGCAACCTGGTCAGAATCCTCGACCAGGTGCTGCCCGTTGATGACGGCATCTACCTGGTGACCTCTGTACCCGCCGAAGAGACCGTTCGCGCCCGGCTGTTCA
>JAPUKZ010000409.1 GCA_027295405.1 Gammaproteobacteria bacterium | reverse complement strand
TTGGGCCCTTCATTGTAAAAAAGCTGGATGAAGCGGGCGCCGCCGTCGCCATTCACTACCACCAGAATGCGAGCGGGGCCGAAACGCTTCTGCAGGGATTGCAACAGGCTGGCACATCGGTACAGGCAGACCTGGGAAAGGAAGGCGCGGTCCGATCGCTGTTTCAGTCAACCAGGGAACAGCTGGGACCCGTATCGATCCTGGTGAACTGCGCCGCCATCGCTGCGGCAAAATGCCGTCACGCTGCAATCACTGGCTGGCAGATAAGCCATCGTCATCACAGTTTACGGAGAGAATCGCGGGTCGCGGCCATAACGTAAGATTGGCAAGATCTGCCGACCAGCCCAGGGCTTCGACTTCCCCACTGTTTATACGCAGCCAGGTCTGGTCCTGGCGCCGCTGTCTAGTGTGGATGACCACTGGCAATTTCCGTTCTTGTAGAGGTTTGGCCACGGCCTCGGCACGCTCGCGACTGGTGAACAAACCCAGCGATATATCGCCCTCCAGTTCACCGCCGCCAATCACATAGCTCTCCACCCCGGCCTCGTCCAACTGACGCTGATAGTCTGCGCGCTGTTCCAACTCATTGACCGCGAGGTAGACCCGGTAATCTGTGGCATCGACCTCATCCCGCTGAAAACTGCGCATGGGCATGCCGAACCGCTCGAACAATTCGGCCAAATCAATCTGCAGCCCCTTATCGATTGGTCCCAATTCCCAGCACTGCAGGGTATCAGTCCCTGCGGTATCGCCCGCACCGGGCGGTGAATTGGACTCAACCGTTGACGGGGTGGGGTCCGGTGTATTGGACCGGGACTCAACCACACCAGTATTTGCCTGTTGCCCTGGCAACTCCGAAAATACTGGCAACTCCGATACCAGGAGCAGGCGTTGTGCCCCGAGCACCGGAGTCGGGGCCACCGGCGCCGGCGTTTCCACATTGCTGGCGTACCAGTAGTAGGCCAGATTCAATAACACCAGGGCCGCCGCCAGCCAGCGCAATATCGGTATGCTCAAGGACCGCTCCTGTTCTCGTCATCCACCTGTTCCGCGGCCAGTAATTCCAGGCCATCCAGGACCAGGTCCTCCTCGAATTTACCGCCCAGGTCCAGGCTCTGGAACAAATTGCGGCCATTGCCGCCGGTAAAATACAGCGCGTAGTCACCGTCAAGCCGACCCAGGGCCAGGGATACGGCCCCGGCCTGGGACAGGAACAAGCCGTTGTAAACCGCCTCCTCTGTGGATCTGCCCGGACCCAAATTTTCCCTGGCGGCATCGGTGAACCGCACCCGATCTGTATCACTGAGTAAGGCGCGCTCCATGGAATCCAGCCCGGGTAGAATGTAACCACCCTGGTGTTGTCCAGCGGCGTCGACAAAATCTATGGTCAGGGCGCTGCCCGCGTCGACCACGCAAACCGGGTTCCGGGTTTCGTGCCAGGCCGCCAACATTGCCAACCAACGGTCCACCCCCATACGCCGCGGTTGGGTGTAACTGTTACTCACACCACAGGCCTGTGCACCGGGCCGGGCAAACCAGGGTGACAGGCCCCACTGCTCCCGAATCTGCTGCTGCAGTAAGTTCTCCGCTTCCTCACCGGCCACGCTGGACACCCAGACTTGCGCAGGCCGTGAATCCTCTCCCATTTCGGTAAACATGTCAGCCAGCCCCAGCCGCGGTACAGCGCCCCGCCCCAGGATTTCACCACGACCGCACCGCCGCCATTTAACCCGACTGTTGCCGATATCCAGTTGCAGTATCACTCCACCGCTCTCACACTAACTTCACCGCCGTGAAAAAGCTGCCTGCCCAGCGCCGTATCCAATACCAGGGCACCCGTCTCATCGATCCCGCGGGCGGTTCCCGCGGTGCGGCGATCGCCACTCACAACAATCACATCCTTACCGGCGTGGGCGTCCAACACCAGCCAGCGCTCCCGCCAGGGTGAAAAACCACTGTCTTCATAGCCACCCAGCAAGGGTAACAGCTGATCCAGCAAGGCGATCACAATCTGGTTTCGACTCACACTGGTTCCCAGCGCGGTGCGAATATCCGTCCAGCGCTGGTCAATGTCCTTTCCGGCCCGGGCCGGCATTTGCACATTCAATCCAATGCCAATCACGACCTGGCAGCTGCCGGCGGCATCTCCCACCATCTCAATCAAGATCCCGCCCAGTTTGGCGCCGCTGCACAGAATATCGTTGGGCCACTTGAGCGCTATATCCGGTACCGCGAACTGTTGCAAGGCCCTCGCCACAGCGACCCCTACCGCGAGACTCAGCCCCTCAAGAGCAGCGGCGCCTCCGGCGAACTCCCAGGCCAGGGACAGGTAAATATTGCCGGCAAAGGGACTGATCCATTGGCGACCGAGGCGACCGCGACCCGCCGTCTGTTGCTCGGCCAGACACACCAGCCCGGACCCCCCACCCTGCTGCAGTCGGCGCAAGACCTCGGCATTGGTGGAATCCAGCACTACGGCCACCACCAGTTCAGTCAGTAGCGAACGTACCCCGGGTTGCAGCCCCGCTTCAATACGCGGCTGGTCGAGTAATTCAAGGCCACCATTAATGCGGTAGCCCTTGCCGCGCACAGATTCGATTTCCAGGCCCAGGTCCTGGAGTTTGGCTAGCTGTTTCCATACCGCGGTACGGCTGACCCCGAGGACAGCGGCCAACTCCTGCCCCGAATGGAACTCGCCATCAGCGATCAGCGGTAACAATACCGTTTTGGCCATAGGTCACTACCATCCATACACCTTCACAGCATAATAGCAAAGATTGCCTTCAGTTCAGTCAGGCATCCCGCTGGCCATGGCGGAGCCAGTTCTTCTTGTCTACACTTCCCCGCATCGTCGTTAACCCGGGAGCAAAAGCATGGCCAAACTGAGCGGATCAGAGCTGCGGGCAGCCGCACAGAAACTGATCAACGCGCACCGTGAGGCTTCGGAAAAAAACCAGTGGACCTTCTTTGTCGACGAACTCTACGCAAGCGACTGCGTCTATACCTGCGAGTACGCCGGCACCATGCTGGTGATCGCCGATGGTATCGACGAAATCAAGGCCACCCATTACGGCCGTGACATGCAAAAGGGCTGGGAGGGCTGGACCTTCCCCTACCAGGGCGTGTATGTGGGCGCCGATAATCGGGTGGTCACCCACTGGCTGAACCGCGGTCCCGGGCTCACGCCCGACGGCGGCTACTACCAGACACCGGGTATCTCCTTTCTCACATTCAATGCTGAAGGCAGGATTTGTCGCCAGTTCGATATGTTCGATCTCGCCCACCAGATGCATCTCTGCGACGAGTTGGAGGATGCCGGCCTGCTGTCTGCAGAACTCAAGCAGAGCTGGGTGCTGCCCATGAAGGAAAAACTGCAACAGCAATTGGCCCGCAATACCTGAGCTGAACTGCCTGACCCGCACTAATCGGTCCCGCCTACTATACTGAAAATCATCAGGCACTCAGATCGCGCCGGAATAGACAGTTATTTAGATTGACGTTAACGTAAACGTTAACTATAGTAGCGCCCTTAACTAGAGTTGCGCCCTTAACTAGAGTTGCACCCGCATCTGCCGGCACGGTGAAGACTATGTCCGAGAACAGCTACACCATTTCCCAACTCGCCAGTGAGTTCTCGATCACCACCCGCACTATTCGCTTCTACGAGGAAAAGGGCCTGTTGCAGCCGCAACGCAAGGGGCAGCAACGCCTCTACAGCGGCGCTGACCGGGTGCGACTCACTTTGATACTGCGCGGAAAACGTATTGGCATGTCATTGCAGGAAAGCCAGGACATTATCGCGATGTACGACCCGGAGCACGGCAACAGGGAACAGTTGCAGCAACTGCTGGGTCAGGTTGAACACAGAAAGTTACAACTACAGGAGCAATTGCAGGATCTGCAGCACATGCTCGCGGAAATGGATGATATTCAGGATCGCTGCCAGCAGGCATTGACCCGGGCACTTGAAGAGGAACCCCAGCTATGAACACCCCCTACCCCACCCTGAATTTTGGCCTCGGCGAAGAAGTCGACATGCTGCGCGATGCGGTATACCAGATGTGCCAGAAAGAGCTGGCACCGCGCGCACAGCAAATCGATCAGGACAACGAATTCCCCACGGATATGTGGCGCAAGTTTGGCGACATGGGTCTGCTGGGCATAACCGTGGAAGAGCAATACGGCGGCAGTGGCATGGGCTACCTGGCACACACCGTGGCCGTAGAAGAGATCAGCCGCGCTTCCGCAGCCGTGGGCCTGTCCTATGGCGCGCACTCCAACCTGTGCGTTAACCAGATTCGCAAGAACGGCAACGAAGAACAAAAGCAAAAGTACCTGCCCAAACTGTGCAGCGGCGAGCACGTCGGCGCCCTGGCCATGTCGGAACCCAACGCCGGTTCCGACGTGGTCAGTATGAAACTGCGCGCCGACAAGCAGGGCGACCGTTACATCCTCAATGGCAACAAAATGTGGATCACCAACGGCCCTGAAGCCAACACCTACGTGGTCTACGCCAAGACCGATCCGGATGCCGGCCCCAGGGGCATTACCGCATTTATCGTGGAGCGGGATTATCCCGGCTTCAGTCGCGCCCAGAAACTGGACAAGCTGGGCATGCGCGGTTCCAACACCTGTGAACTGGTGTTCGAAGACTGCGAGGTACCGGCGGAAAATATCCTGGGAGGTGAAGGCGAAGGTATCAGGGTGCTGATGTCCGGGCTCGATTTCGAGCGCACGATCCTCTCCGGTGGCCCGGTGGGCATTATGCAAGCCTGCCTGGACGTGGTGCTTCCCTACCTGCACGAGCGCGAGCAGTTCGGGCAGAGTATTGGCGAGTTCCAGCTGATGCAGGGCAAGCTGGCGGATATGTACACCGAGCTCAACGCCAGCCGCGCCTATCTGTACGCGGTGGGCGCGGCCTGTGATCGCGGCGAGGAAAGCCGCAAGGACGCCGCTGCCGTGATTCTGTTTACTGCCGAGAAAGCCACTCTGATGGCTTCCCAGGCCATCCAGGCACTGGGTGGCAACGGTTATGTCAACGAATACGCCACCGGCCGCTTGTTGCGCGATGCCAAACTGTACGAGATCGGCGCCGGCACGTCAGAGATACGGCGCATGTTGATCGGTAGGGAATTGTTCAAGCAAACCGCCTGACGAGGGACTGGCATGGCTACTCTTACTAGCAAGATCAACGTCCGCAGTGACGATTTCGCTGCCAACCAGGCCCATATGCAGACCCAGGTTGACGACCTGCGCGAACTGATTGCCCAGATCAAACAAGGTGGCGGCGAGAAATACCAGCAGCGTCACATGGCCCGCGGCAAGCTGTTGCCACGGGAGCGTCTGAATGCGGTGCTGGACGACGGCTCTCCGTTTCTTGAGCTGTCGCAATTGGCCGCCCACCAGGTGTATGAGGACGCGGTTCCCGCCGCCGGCATCATCACCGGCATTGGTCGGGTCTGCGGCCAGGAGTGCATGATTTTTGTCAACGATGCCACGGTCAAGGGTGGCACCTA
>JAPUKZ010000408.1 GCA_027295405.1 Gammaproteobacteria bacterium | reverse complement strand
GGCGTCCGCCCAACCGTCTCCACTGTCCCGGCTTGCTGCGTCTGCTGCTTGATTTTCGTCTGACATGAGCACTCCAATACAGGCGGTACGAGGGAGCGGAATTATACCCAACATTTCGTTCTATCTATATAAAAAACGAGCCGTTTTAGATTGAAATATTTTCTGGTATCGTAGCACACCCTGCTGCGACCACGATGATCCATGTACGTCTACGACCAGTACGACCAGCGCATGATTGACGAACGCGTCAACCAATACCGCGATCAAACCCGGCGTTTCCTCGACGGCATGATTTCCGAGGATGAATTCCTGCCCTTGCGCTTGCATAACGGACTGTACGTGCAGCGTTTGGCGCCCATGTTACGGATCGCGATCCCCTACGGCATGCTCAGCAGTCGCCAATTGCGCAAGCTGGCCCAGATTAGCCGCGATTTTGACAAGGGCTATGCCCACTTCAGTACCCGTCAAAATTTGCAATTGAACTGGCCGGAACTGGCGGAAGTTCCCGATATCCTCGCGGAATTGGCCAGCGTACAGATGCATGCGGTGCAAACCAGCGGCAGCTGCATTCGCAACACCACCAGCGACGAGTATGCCGGGGTAGCCGCCGACGAACTGGAAGACCCGCGCCCCTGGTGTGAACTGATTCGACAGTGGTCCACCCTGCACCCGGAATTCGCCTTCCTGCCGCGTAAATTCAAGATTGCGGTGTGCGGTGCCGAGCAGGACCGGGCCGCCATTCATACCCACGATATAGGCCTGGAACTGGTACCCCATCCGGAGTCCGGTGAAATAGGGTTCAAGGTGCTGGTAGGTGGCGGTCTTGGCCGCACCCCGGTGATCGGCTCGGTGATTTGTGACTGGCTGGAGAAAAAGCACCTGATCACGTATCTGGAAGCTATTTTGCGGGTATACAACCAGCTGGGGCGGCGTGACAACAAGTACACGGCGCGGATCAAGATTCTGGTGAAGGCGATGGGCGTGCAAGCCTTCCGCGAGCGAGTGGAAGCAGAATGGGTACGGCTGAAGGACGGGCCCAGTACTCTGACCGAGGCAGAAATCAGCCGTTGCCAGGGCTTCTTCACCGCCCCCGCCTACCGGCATTGTGATGCCGCCGCAGTGACCGCACAACTCCAGGCCCAGGCCGCAGGAAATAAGCGGTTTGGCAACTGGCTGCAGCGCAATACGGTCGATCACAGGGTTGCAGGCTATCGCATTGTCAACATCGCCCTGAAAGCCACCGGCTATGCCCCGGGTGACATCAGCGATCGCCACATGGAGGCTGTAGCCGATCTTGCCGACACCTATTCCTTCGGCGAGGTCCGCACCACCCACCAGCAAAACCTGGTGCTGGCGGATGTCGCGCAGGAAGATCTTTACGAGCTCTGGCAAAAACTCGATGGGCTCGGTCTTGCCATTGCCAACCTGGGTTACCTGACCGATATCATCTGTTGCCCCGGCGGTGATTTCTGCGCCCTGGCCAACGCCAAGTCCATTCCCGTTGCCGAGGCTATTCAGTCGCGCTTTGATGACATGGACTATGTCTATGATCTCGGCCCGCTGGACCTGAATATCTCCGGCTGTATGAATGCCTGTGGGCACCACCACATCGGTCACATCGGTGTGCTGGGTGTGGATAAGAAAGGGGCAGAGTTCTACCAGGTGAGTCTGGGCGGCAGCCAGGCCAAGGATGCATCCATCGGGAAAATACTGGGGCCCTCTTTCAGGCGGGAAGACATGCCCGACGTGATTGAGAAAATACTGGCCACCTATGTCAACCTGCGGACCCCGGAAGAAACCTTCCTGGACACCTACCGGCGCGTGGGCCTGGACCCGTACAAGGAGCGCGTGTATGCCTGATGTGATCAAGGATGGGCGCGTGGTGGCGGACCCGTGGCAGGGCCAAAACCTGCTGACACCGCAGGAACTCAACGCGTCCGGCGCCCTGTTGGGAGCTGCAGCGGCTGACGCCGCGCCCGTGGCGGTGGTGCTGGCGCCTGACCAGCCGCCATCCACCATTGAGGGTGATTTGAACAGGCTGGGCCTGGTAGCGATCAACTTCCCGGTATTCACCGACGGCCGCTGCTTTTCCTACGCCCGGGAATTGCGGGAACTGGGCTATACCGGCGAGATTCGCGCCACCGGCAAGTTTATCAGGGATCAGCTATTTTTCCTGCAGCGCTGCGGGTTTACCGCCTTCCAATTCGAGGACGACGCCAATCTGGAGGACTGCCTGCCCAGCCTGACGGATTTCAGTGAGTCCTATCAGGCCGCTGCAGACCAGCCCGAACCCCTGTTCCGCCGCCGCGACTGAGGCGGCTCCGGGCGCCTCGCTGCTAAAATGCTTCCGTCGCGCTGTACACTCGCCAACCCTTTAAAAAACCGGCCACAAGGACCGGTTTCGAATACTGCTTGAAAGTGAGGTTTACAATGCTGCATCCAGCTCGGGGATCGCGGTGAATAAATCTGCCACGAGACCATAGTCAGCGACCTGGAAGATGGGAGCATCCTCGTCCTTGTTGATTGCAACAATCACCTTCGAGTCCTTCATCCCCGCCAGGTGCTGAATCGCGCCGGAGATACCGACCGCAATATAGAGGTCAGGCGCAACAATCTTGCCGGTCTGGCCCACCTGCATGTCGTTGGGAACGAAGCCCGCATCTACCGCCGCGCGGGAGGCGCCAACGGCGGCTCCCAGTTTGTCGGCGATGGATTCCAGCATGTGGAAGTTTTCACCATTCTGCATGCCGCGGCCACCGGAAATAATGATGCTGGCTGCGGTCAGTTCGGGACGATCGGAAACAGCAACTTCTTCACCCACGAAGCTGGAGATACCGGCATCGTGAACCGCATCTACGCTCTCAACAGAAGCGGATCCGCCGCTGTCGGCGACGCCGTCAAATGCCGTGCAGCGCACCGTGATGACTTTCTTGGCGTCGGCGGACTGAACGGTCGCGATCACGTTACCCGCGTAGATGGGACGCTTGAAGATGTCAGCGGATTCTACCGAGATGATGTCCGAAATCTGGCCAACATCCAGCAAAGCTGCAACCCGCGGCATGATGTTCTTGCCGTTGGTGGTGTCTGGAGCCAGAATATTATCGTAATCAGCACCCAGCTCGGCAATCAGCAGGCTGACGTTTTCTGCCAATAGATGCGCATAGACGGCGTTGTCTGCGACCAGTACCTTACGCACCCCGGCTACCGCGGCGGCGGCTTCGCCCGCACCAGCGCAGTCAGCGCCGGCGACCAGGATATCGACCTCGGCACCCATGGCCTGGGCAGCTGCAACCGTACAGAGAGTAGCGGGTTTGATGCCGCTATTGTTGTGTTCTGCAATAACTAGAGTACTCATGAGATTACTTTCGCCTCGTTCTTCAGTTTGTCGACCAACTCCTCCACGCTCGCAACCATGATGCCAGCCTTGCGCTCGGGCGGTGGCTCGACCTTAAGGGTAGTCAGGTGGGCCTTGGGCTCAACACCCAGATCGGCCGGGGAGTAAACATCCATCTGCTTCTTCTTGGCTTTCATGATATTGGGCAGGGAGGCGTAACGGGGTTCGTTCAGGCGCAGGTCTGTGGTGACGATCGCCGGCAGGTTCAGGCTGAGCGTTTGCAGGCCGCCGTCGACCTCGCGAGTCACGGTGATCTTGTCGCCATCCACGACCAGTTCAGAGGCAAAGGTGCCCTGCGGCATGTTGGTGAGAGCGCCCAGCATTTGTCCAGTCTGGTTGTTGTCGCCATCGATGGACTGTTTGCCCAGAATGACCAGTTGCGGCTGTTCTTTCTCTATGACGCCTTTCAGCAGTTTGGCCACAACCAGTGGCTCGACAGCGCCTTCGGTTTCGACCTGGATGCCGCGATCGGCTCCCAGTGCCAGTGAGGTGCGAATCTGTTCCTGACAGGACTTGTCACCGATGGAGACAGCGATCACCTCCGTGGCAACGCCAGCTTCCCTGAGCCGTATCGCTTCTTCTACCGCGATCTCGCAGAATGGATTGATGGCCATTTTGACATTGTTCAGATCGACGTCCGATCCGTCTGCCTTGGCGCGAACCTTGACGTTGTAATCAACAACTCGTTTCACAGCAACCAGAACCTTCATGGATTCTCCAGTGATTTTCAGAGGTGGATTGTGTGGCGGACCACAGTGTCAGGGCGGGTATCATGCCGCTATAGTTGCACTAGGTCAATAGCATTTCCTGACCGTGAAAGTAAGCATGAAAGTGACTGGAAGTGACACGAAATTATTCGCGGCATTCACCGCATCAATAGAGTTATTGCGTTAAAAATTATATACTTGCCGCCCCGCTATCAGTGCTTCAAAGAGGTTACCCCGTGGAACGTGAATCGATGGAATTTGATGTCGTCATTGTGGGTGCGGGACCGGCTGGTTTGTCCGCCGCCTGCCGCATTATGCAGCTGGCCACGGAGAAAGAGCAGGAAATAACGGTCTGTGTAGTGGAGAAAGGCTCTGAGGTGGGGGCACATATTTTGTCCGGGGCGGTGCTGGAACCGCGGGCCATGGATGAGTTGTTCCCGGACTGGAAGGAACGCGGCGCCCCCCTCAGCATTGCGGTGAGCGAGGACAAGTTTTTCTTCTATACCGGTGCTACCAGCGCCATCAAAATTCCTAATTTCTTCATCCCCAAACCCACTCATAATGAAGGCAACTATATCGTTTCCCTGGGTAATGTCTGCCGCTGGCTGGCGGAACAGGCCGAGGGCATGGGTGTCGAGGTCTATCCGGGTTTCGCCGCGGCGGAAGTTCTCTACCACGAAGACGGTTGCGTCAAAGGTATCGCTACGGGTGACATGGGCATCAGCGAGAGCGGTGAGCACAAAGACAGCTATATGCCGGGCATGGAATTGCACGCCAAATACACCCTGTTTGCCGAGGGTTGCCGCGGTCACCTGGGCAAGCAGTTAATGGAGAAGTTTGCCCTGGACAAAGACAGCGATCCCCAGCACTACGGCATCGGTATCAAGGAAATCTGGGAGATTCCGGCGGAACAACACCAACCGGGTTTAGTGGTGCATGGGCTGGGTTGGCCCCTGCAGGAGAGTGGCTCCAGTGGAGGCGCCTTTTTGTATCACGCTGAGAACCAGCAGGTTTACATCGGTTTTATCACCGACCTGAATTACAGCAACCCTCACGTCAATCCGTTTCAAGAGTTTCAGCGCTGGAAGCATCATCCCGAGACGGCGAAATATCTCAGCGGGGGTACCCGCCTGAGCTACGGTGCTCGTGCTCTGACCAAGGGCGGCATCAACTCCCTGCCGAGAATGCACTTCCCCGGCGGTCTGCTGATCGGCTGTGATGCCGGAACCCTGAACAGTGTCAAGATCAAGGGTAATCATACCGCCATGAAAAGCGGCATGCTGGCGGCGGAAACCGTGGTGGAGGCGCTCGCCGCCGGTGCCGACGCGCCTGCGGATCTGGCGGCCTTTGCCAGCAATATGGAACAGTCCTGGCTACACGAAGAGTTGTACACCACCCGCAACTTCTCTGGCTTTATGCACAAATTTGGCACCCTGCTTGGCGCCGGCATGGTGTGGATCGATCAGAATATCTTCGGCGGTCGCCTGCCTTTCACCCTGCATGACCGGAAACCGGATTACGCGGTGATGAAACCGGCGGCGGAGTGCAAGAAAATTGACTATCCGACGCCGGATAACAAGCTCAGTTTTGACCGCCTGTCCTCGGTTTTCATTTCCAACACCAACCACGAGGAAGATCAACCCTGCCACCTGACGCTCAAGGATGACAGCGTGCCCATCAGCGTAAACCTGCCCCAATGGGACGAGCCGGCCCAACGTTACTGCCCGGCGGGTGTTTACGAGATCATCGAGGAAGAGTCAGGGCCGCGCTTCCAGATCAACGGCCAGAACTGCGTGCACTGCAAAACTTGCGATATCAAGGATCCTTCGCAGAATATTGTGTGGGTGACGCCCGAGGGGCTGGGTGGGCCGAACTATCCGAATATGTAAGGCCCCTTATTCCGCCTACTCTGTAGGAGTTTTTGCACTGAAAGTAAGCAATGAGTAAGCAAAAGCGGTGGGATTTGAGGGTAATCTCCTCTTCCTTCTTTATATACAAGGCTCCAGGAAACTGCCATGGACAGCGGGTACGATAACTAGTGCACGGACGGGAAGACCTTCTTTTTTCCGACGGTGACCTGGGTGAAACGCTACGTGCTCATGCAGCGA
>JAPUKZ010000407.1 GCA_027295405.1 Gammaproteobacteria bacterium | reverse complement strand
TCTTTTCGACGCAGTGCACTTGCCGTGGCTGTCCTTTCAAACCTGTTTTCCATCGGCCAGGTGGCCGCCCAGGAAGATGGCCTGGTACTGGAAGAAGTGATTGTTACCGCCCGCAAACGGCAGGAGAGCCTGCAGCAGACGCCGGTGGCGGTAACCGCTCTCAATGCGGCGGCGCTGCGTGATGCCGGTGTTCGCAATCTCTACGACCTCAACCAGATCGCCCCCAACATCGAGGTCCAGTCTGCCAACGGTAATGCGCCCCTGGCGAATATCTACATCCGTGGCATCGGCCAGCGCAATACCGGTCCCAATATCGATTCCGGTATCGGCATCTATATTGATAACGTCTATATTGGTCGACCCGACGGCGCCCTGCTGGATATCAATGATATTGCGTCGGTGCAGGTGCTGCGGGGTCCCCAGGGAACGCTGTTTGGCAAGAACACCACCGGCGGCGCCCTGGTATTTACCACCAACCGGCCGCAGGAGGAGTTCGAGGGTTCGGTGGAATTGCGGGTGGGCAACTACAGCAAATTTGATTCTTCAACGATGCTGAATGTGCCACTGACCGATACGCTGCTGTCACGGGTGTCGGTGACTACCACCAGTCGTGATGGTTACATCGACAATCACTTCGATGGTGAGGAGTATATGGACGAGGACCGGATCAATGTCATTGGCCAGTTGCGCTGGCTGGCGAGCGACACCTTGACGCTGGACCTCAATTACAACTACGCTGACACCGATCAGAAAGCCCGGCCCCAGAAATGCCTGCCCGTGCCCGGTGCAGTCGGCTGGCAGGCCGCACTGTTCGACATCATCTCAGTGATCCCCTCCACCGGGCGGACCTACGACGATTTCTGCCAGGATGCCGCCGATATTGGTGATGACCTGGATGTGATTTCTGATCTGGGCGGGAAATATGAATCCGAGAACCAGGGGCTCTCACTCACTGTCGAGTGGGAAGTTGGGGATGATTACCTGATCAAGAGTGTCAGCGCCTGGCGCTCCACCGATGCGGGCCAGGATGATGAGCTGGATCACACGGCCCTTCCCTGGTTGCACAGAACGCAGCTTGTCCACCCCTCCAGTCACAATCGGGAAACTGACCAGTACAGCCAGGAGCTGGAATTCAGTGGCAGCGCTTTCAATGACCGGATGCAGTTTGTTACCGGTGCTTACTGGTTCAGTGAAAAGACCGATGACAACCAGGCGGCCAACTTTATCGGACCCTTCGACCCCGGTATTGTTAACTTTTTTATGCTCAATACCACTTCTACCTTGCTAGAGGCCGACAACGAGGCCTGGGCCGTCTTTTCCCAGGTGGAATGGTCCTGGACTGATAACTGGCGTACCACGCTGGGCATTCGCTACACAGATGAAGACAGGGAGTTGTACCGGGAGCGATACGCTGTCGTTCCCGAAACCCTGGACAAGAACGGGGGCTTTGTGATCCCGGTGTTCAACGGAGCCTGGGCAGTCGACCGCACGGTCTTCGAGTACAACCCGGATTTCAGCTATGCATTGAACAACACTAGCAAGGAGAGTGTCGGTGACGATGACACCAGCTTTATGGCCAGTATCCAGTACCTGATTGATGAATGGAACTGGATCGACACCGGCAGTGTTTACCTGACCTACAGTGAAGGCTTCCTGTCGGGTGGCCTCTCGGAAGCCCCGACTGGAGAGCTGGAAACCTTCGAGCCCGAGGAGGTTGAGAACTGGGAGCTCGGCTTCAAGCTGGATATGCTGGATCGACGCCTGCGGGTCAACGGCGCCCTCTTTTACGCCGACTACACCAACCGGCAACTGACCACGATTGTAGTGAACCTTGCTACCAACTCTCCGGCGGGTGCGACCATCAACGCGAAAAGTTCCACCATCGCAGGTTTTGAACTGGAAACCACCTGGCTGGCAACCGCCAACCTGGAGATAAGCTTCAACGCCACCTTTAACGATGGCGATATCGACAAGTTTGAGGACACGCAGATACTCATAGCTGACCCGCTGGTAGCTCCGGAAGCCGGGTGCACCCGGGTAAACCTCTCCCTGATCCAGGTGGACCAGTGTCCCAAGGATCGTTCCAATGAAAACCTGCCGCGCCTGCCGGAGGAGACGTACTACCTGGCGGCCCAGTACAGCTGGCAGTCGGACTGGGGTACCTTCATGCCGCGCATCCAGGGCAGCCTGAAGAAAGACATCGATTACTGTTTTGACTCGCTGAGCTGCGACACCGGACTGTGGCTGGAAGATGAGCAGTTTGACCTGTCGGCGCGCGTTACCTGGCTGTCGAATGACGGCAATTGGGTGGGTGCGATTTACGGCACTAACCTTACCGACGAAAACTATCTCGTGGGTGGCACCGCACTGGTGGAGTCTGCCGGGGTCGGAGGGTATTCGGTGGCAGCGCCGCGGATGTACGGGGCCGAACTCAAGTACTCTTTCTAGCCGTCGGGCTTTTGTGGTCGAATGAATTCGACCAACCCCCTCAGTGGCTCATCCTGGCAATCAGACTGGAGACTGCGTTTTCCACCCGCAGAATACGCGGCCCCAGGCTGATGGGGTCGCAGCCCGCCTGCTGTAATTTGTCCACCTCGTAGGGAATAAACCCGCCCTCGGGTCCGATCACCAGCAGGGTGGGGATTACGCCCTCTTGTGGGAGCCCGGGGTACTCACCGGGATGGGCCAGCAAAGCCCGTTTGTCGCCAATCAGATCTGCCAGATGATCTTCCACAAAGGGTTTGAAGCGAGAGTGTGTATACACGTCCGGCAAGACCGTATCCCGGGATTGCGACAGGCCCTGCAGGAAGTAGTCTTCAATTACCTGGTGATCCAGTACCGGGCTTTGCCAGTAACTCTTTTCCACCCGGTAACTGTTGATCAGGTGTAATTCGGCGACACCCATTTCCGCAACCATACGCAGAATACGCCGCAGCATTTTGGGTCGGGGCAGGGCCAGCACCAGGGTCAACGGCAGTTTGGGGGGAGGGTTCCGATCGAGGTTCACCTCCAGAATGGCCTCTTCGCGACTGATCCGTACCAGTTCACCGTGACCCATGCGGCCATTGATTTCACCGACGCGGAGGCTGTCGCCCTCGTTGGCTTCTATCACCGCATGCAGGTGCTGCAGGCGATAGTCGGTCAGCCGGATGCGGTTGTTTTCCAGTCGATCCTGTTCGGTGAACAACAGCAGGTTCATCAATCCACCCAGAGGTCGTATTCATCGGTGCCGGTGATTTCCGCTTCAACGAAGTCACCGGGCTGTAAATCGGTGGCGCCGGGCAGGTGGACCTGGCCGTCAATCTCGGGAGCATCGGCGGTGGAGCGGCCGATGGCGTCCTCATCATTTACCTCGTCGATCAGAATTTCCTGGGTAGTGCCTACCTTGCCCTGCAGTTTGGCAGTGCTGATGACTTGCTGTACTTCCATAAAGCGATCCCAGCGTTCCTGCATCAATTCCGGCGGCACATGGTTGGGCAGGGCATTGGCGCGGGCGCCCTCAACCGGCGAGTACTGAAAGCAGCCGACCCGGTCCAGTTGTGCCTCCTGCAGGAAGTCGAGCAGGATATCGAAATCTTCATCGGTCTCTCCAGGGAAGCCAACAATGAAGGTGGAGCGCAGCGTGATATCGGGACAGATGCTACGCCAGCTATGAATGCGCTCCAGGGTGTTCTCGGCGGCGGCCGGGCGTTTCATGGCCTTCAGTAAGCGGGGGCTACCGTGTTGGAAGGGAATGTCCAGGTAGGGCAGGATCTTTCTCTCTGCCATCAGCGGAATCACATTATCCACATGAGGGTAGGGGTAGACATAGTGCAGGCGCACCCAGATACCAAACTCCGCCAGTGCCTCGCACAACTCCTGCATGCGCGACTTGATCGGGCGGCCGTTCCAGAAGCCGGTGCGGTACTTGATATCGACACCGTAGGCGCTGGTGTCCTGGGAGATCACCAGCAATTCGCGCACGCCGGCTTTAACCAGGCGCTCCGCTTCTTCGAGTACATCGCCGATAGGGCGGCTCACCAGCTTGCCTCGCAAATCGGGAATGATGCAAAAGCTGCAGCTGTGGTTGCAGCCTTCCGAGATTTTTAAATAGGCGTAATGCCGTGGTGTCAGCTTGATGCCCTGGGGTGGTACCAGGTCGATCAAGGGATCGTGAACCGGCGTATGTGGTACGAACTGGTGTACGGCGCCAACCACTTCCTCATACGCCTGGGGTCCGGTAACGGCCAAAACCTTTGGATGCACGCGAGTGATTTCTTCGGCATCCTTGCCCATACAACCGGTGACAATTACTTTGCCATTTTCATGCAGGGCTTCTCCAATCGCATCCAGGGACTCCTGCTTGGCGCTGTCGATAAAACCACAGGTATTTACCACCACCACATCCGCATTTTCGTAGGAGGACACGATATCGTAGCCGTCCATTTTCAGCTGGGTGAGGATGCGCTCGGAATCCACCAGGGCCTTGGGGCACCCTAGGGAAACGAAGCCGACTTTATGCGTGTTGTTACTCATGTGTGATGCATCAGCTAGTCGCGCAATGCGCTCGCCCGTTGGTATAAAAGAGCGGCGATTA
>JAPUKZ010000406.1 GCA_027295405.1 Gammaproteobacteria bacterium | reverse complement strand
TGGTCCTATTCATCTTATACCTCGCAAGGTGGCGACCGAACGCTGATGCCAGCAAACTAAACAGGGGACGTACCCCGGTTGTGTGGCCAAAACCAAAACGTGTAGATAACCTTATTTAAGCAGCTAAATCTGCCTTATTGTAAAAATCCGTCAGAAATAGTTAGCTTATTCGGGGATGACAGACCCGAAATAAGATGCTCGGGGCGGGCGCTCATGCGCAAACAGCAATTCCCGCAGCAAAATCAGCGCAAAAATGTACACGCCGTTCACGGCCACGAACCACCAGCGCAACCGCCGTCGGCTTGCAACCAGATCGACCCGCCAGTGCCTGGCCACCACCCACAGGGTCAGGCCCAGCAACAGGAATTCCAGCAACTGTGGCAGGGAAAACAGCAACCAACGCAGCATCCCCTCCGGCTGCAGCAACTGCCCCAACATGGGCAGCAGCAATACGTACAGACGCTCGGTCAGGCGCCAGTGCGGTCTGTGCCACAACAACAGCAGGCTGAGCGCCACTTGCGACAAGCCAAAGGCGAGCCCGGCTATCACCAGTGAGGGCATGTCTAAAAGTACCAGGCCAATTGCGTAAACAGGGAAGCCCCCTGGCTGAGTTGCAGACCTTCGACACCGCTGTCGATACCGCCGAACTCGGTGCCGGAATCACCCACCGGCAGATTGAGCGCCAGCAGCAGCTGCCAGTTCTGACTGACATCGTACTGGCCCACCACCTGGGCCAGGAAGGAACCGTCCTGCAGATTGAGAAACAGGTTGGGCGACACCGAAAACAGCGGTGACATCTCTACCCATAGGCTTCCCGCCAGATAGTGTTTGCCCAGGGTGAACAGCTCGCCGCGTGCCAGGCGCACCAGCAAGTCGGGATTATCCGGCAGTTGGTCCGCAGCATATTCGTTGTCGTCCTGGCCAAAGCCGTTGTAGTAGTACTCCAGCAGGCCACTCATGTTCTTGCCAAAACCCACCCATGAATAGGAGGCACTGCCGACCGCACTAACCACCGTGTCGGCGTCCGTATCCGTTACCGTGATATCCCCGCGCAACACCGCACCACCCAGGGGGACAATGCCGCCGACGCCAACAATCAGCTCATCGTAGTGCTCCGCCAACAGCACATCGTATTCATTCTCACCCAGAAACCCGTGGTATTTTGCCGACAGGGAATTTACCGAGTTGTGCAAATCCCCGGCCTCATCCCGGCGCACCACCCACACCGCCTGCAAGTCATCACCGTTCTCACGCAGGTATTGGCCGTAGGCCATGTCGTCACCGGATTTGTACTCCTTGTCCACCGCAGCGGGATCGAAGGGGTTAAAAATATCCATGGGGTTATAGACCAACCCGTTGCCCCAGCTCACGGCCTGGCGACCCACCCGCGCTACCCATTGCTCCTGGCGCCAGGAGACTGCCAGCCGGTCAAGTCGGTGCAGTACCACATACTTGTCGCCGTCGCTGATGGTGCGGGTAAGGTCCATCAGGCGCTGGTCATCATCCTGCACGGCACCCGGGCCTGGTAGTACAGCCACCAGTTTTCTGGCGAATTCCAGGCTATCGCCAAACTGACCGATAAGCTGATAGTCCGCCTCGGCACCCCAGTGCTCGCCCTGGTGTTTGAATTTGAGCCGCAAGTCGGCACCCTGATCGAAGGCGGGGTTGTCGAGAAACTCCCGCAACAGGCTGTCGTTGGGCACTTCGGCCAGGTTCAATCGTGCCTTGGTGTGGCCACCGGCGAATATCGAGTCTGCACTGGCACCGTTTGCAGGCCCAAGCGCCGCGGCCAAGAAAAGCGCCGCAGCCCATAGCAGCACCGCTGCCCATGAAGGCGCCACTGCCCGGCAAAGCGCCGCAGCCCAGAACGGTACCGCTGCCCGTAAAAGTACCGCTGCCAAACCAGGAATTCTGCGCTTCATCCCGCGGCCGCAATGGCCGGTTGCTGCAAGTCATCGGCAACGATCTTCCCGTCCTGCATTTTAATCAACCGCTTGCAGTAAGCCATTATCCGCGGGTCATGGGTCGCAATCACAAAAGTGACACGGCGACGCTCATTAAGTTCAACGAAGAGATCCATCAGCTGGGCCGAGGTTTTGGTATCCAGATTGGCAGTGGGCTCATCCGCCAACACCAGGGTCGGCTTGCTGACAATAGCGCGGGCCACCGCCACCCGTTGCTGCTGGCCACCGGACAACTGTGAAGGCAGCCGGTCCTGCATGCCCTTGAGCCCGACCTCTTCCAGTATGGCCATCGCTGCAGGCCGCCGCTCCGCTACCGCCCGGCCCTGCACCTGCATCACGAACTCCACATTTTCCAGCGCGGTCAACACGGGTATCAGGTTGTAAGCCTGGAAGACAAAGCCGATATTGTGCAGGCGCATGTCCGCCAGTTCAGCCTTTCTCATCTGGTCGACCCGCTGTTCACCGATGGTGATTTCTCCGCCGTCGGGCTTGTCGAGGCCACCGATCGCATTCAGCAGCGTGGTTTTACCAGAGCCGGAAGGGCCGGACAGACATACAAAGGAACCCTCTTCAATGTTGATCGAGACCTGGTCAAGACCGACGATAATCTCATCACCCTGGGTGAAGGTCTTGCTTAAATCCTTGCAGCTGACTGATGACATTGATTTCCTCAGATCTTGTTTATCGCTTCAACCGGATTAATATGTGCCGCCCGCCAGGCGGGCAGGAAACTGGATAGCAGGCCCAGCACCATGACGATAACAGATGCCATCACCATATCGCCGGCCCGCAATGCCGGGTAAAGTACGGTGCTCATGCCAAACATTTCCGCACCATCTGCGATGCCGGATATATCAATCCCCGACTCCAGGGGCGCGATGGTGAGCAGGGCCAGCAGGTTACCCAGCACCAACCCCAGCACCAGCAAGATAAAAGCCTCCACCAATACCTGGTAGAGAATGGAACTGGGCCGCATACCCAGCGCCTGCATCAGGCCTATTTCGCGAATCCGCTCGAACACCGCCATCACCATGGTATTGACCAGACCAAAGGACAGGGCGATGAATATAATGACAATCAACACCAGGGCCATGCCATCCTGAACCCCCAGCATGGTATCCAGGAAGGCATCCAGCTCGCGCCAATCGCGCACCTCCAATCCGCTTCCTGCAGCCTGTTCCAGCGCCGGATACCAGACTGACAAATCCCGGTAGTCCTGCCCCAGGATTGCGACTTCAGAGATGGCAGAACCCATCTCCAGCATTTTTTGCACCGTCTCTCGCCCGGCGTAAATAAACGTTTCTTCCTGGGAATCCAGTTCCGCGCTATACACGCCAACAATTCGAAAACCCCGTTCCGCGACATTGTTGTGGGGATCCTGCGACATCACTACCACACGCTTGCCCAGGCGGGTTTCCAGGCGCTGCAGCAATTTGGCCCCCACCACCAGGCCGGTGTCATCGGCCGCTTCTAAAAAGCGGCCGTCGACAAGGTCACTCAGATCAAAACCCACCCCGGCTTCCCGGACCGGGTCCACCCCCAGCAGGATAACGCCGCGACTGTCGCGCTCACTGGAGATAACTGCAGGCACCCGCACCCGCGCGCTCCAGCCCAGCACCCCGTCACTACCCAGGGCTTTGAGTAAATCCCCCGCCGGCGCCGGCATGTTGTTAACGACACTGGGGTCGTCGCGATAGGCCGGGTGGTGTATTTGTGCATGCCCGGGCAGGTTCCTGATACCGCCCTTGACCATGCCATCCACCATGCCAATCATCAGGGCGTTCATGAAGATCATGGCCCATACCCCAACCACAATCGCCAATAACATGATGCTGGTGCGCCGGTAATTGCGCCACAGGTTACGCCAGGCCAGCACCGAAATTATTTTCAGGGGGATAGACATTACACCGCCCTCATGGCTGCAACGGGCTGCAGGCGCAGCAGCTTAAGGGCGGGGTAGATGGTCGCCAGCATGGCGCCGACAAAAAGCACGGACGGCCCCCAAAACAGGGCCAGCAAGGTGAAAGCGGGATAAATCCGGCCCGGTAGGTTGAATTTAGCGCCCATTTCTTCCATACCCGGGTAGGAGAAACCTGCCTGGGATAAATACAGGGCCAGAATGGCGCCGCCGCAAACGCCTATGGCCAGGCCAAGTCCGGACATGACCAGGGATTCCAGCATCACCAGGCGACCCAGGCGCCCGGGTCTTATGCCCAGGGCCAGCATGGTGCCGAACTCGCGGGTACGCTCCAACACGGACATCAGCTGGGTGTTCATGACGCTGAGGGACACCAGAATGATCAGCACCGCGTACATGAACCAGGCACTGGCCATATCGGTCTGGATAGCCTGCTTGAGACCGGGCTGCAGTACGTCCCAATCGAGGGCAACCAGTTCCGGCCGCTCAGAGATCAATTGCTGCGCCTGCTGCAAAGCCGCTGCGACCTGATCGAGCCCACCCAGTTCCACCACCAGCATATGCGCCTGATCCGGCATGGAGAACACAGCCTGAAAAGTGCGCAGGGGCATTTGCGCGACCAGTCGATCCAGGTCTGGAATGCCCGACTCCAGTAACCCCACGACCGTGACCAGTGCCGCGGCAAAAGATCCGTCCCGACCGCTGCCGATAAGCGTGATTTCATCGCCCACGCCGACTTTCAGGTTTCGTGCCACCACCGCACCCAGTACGATTTCTTCCGCCGCTTCTGAGCTGAACCAGCTGCCGGTTTTCACCAGCCCCGGCAAGCTGGACACCCGCGGTTCATAGTCCGGCTCCACGCCCAGGATCTGGATTCCGAAAGAGCGATCTTCGCTGGAAGCCAGGGCAAAGCCCTTGGCCCGGGCCGCCACGTTCTGCACACCCAGGCGGCTGCGCAGCTGTTCCGCTAGCGCCTGGGCACCGTTAAAGCTTTCACGCAGTCGCGGCTCCTCGAGATAGCCCAGCCGCTGCACCTGCAGATGCCCGGTAAAAGCCCGCAGGGAGTTCTCGATCATCATGTCGTAGGAACCCAATTGCAGGGATATGAGGAAGATCATCAGCAAATTGGTGAAGATCATCGCCCCTACCGTCAACCAGGTGCGGCGCCGGTTGCGCCACAGGTTGCGCCAGGCCAGGCGCAGGGTGACATTCACTGGCGCGGATTCCTCAGGTTGGAGAGCGTGAACAAATGGGGTGGCAAGTCGACATCGAACTCAATGCTGGAGATTCTCAGTTCCGTCCATTCATCCGGCGTGTCAACCTTGCCCATGCGCATGACGGTAGCGACACTGCGGCCGGACATTTCCTGCACTTCCAGTGCTTTCATGGTTTTGACCAGAATACCGTCCTGATCCCAGAACTGTTCTTCCAACATGATGTAGTCGGCGCGCACGTGGATTATTTGCTTGCCCCACACAATCGGCGCGTCTTCGTGGGGGACGGCCTCGATCACATAGACGCTATGCCCATCCTGGGCATAAGTCTGCAGCAGCCGGTGCTCGTACTCATTGAGAATATCGGTGGATTTGCTGACGTCCTTGTTGGAAAAATCGCTGCCCATCCAGCTCTGCCCCATCATCGATGAGGGCACCTTGATAATGCGATTAATCCTGGGGGTGTAACTCCACATATTGTTGTCTTTGGTCAGGGTACCGTTACCGGCATCCTTGGCCGGGGCCGTGACCCGCATCAGCGAGACCTTGTCACCCGAGGTCCAGCCCACCATGGACATGCTGCGCTCCCAGCTGGGGCGGTGGATGATCATGGTAGTGTTGACATAGGAGGTTTTGCCGCGCCAGTGGTCCATGGCGGCGCGAATCAGCTGCTTCGCATCCATCTCCTGGGCACTGGCGGGAAAGCTCAAGATCAGCAACCCTGACAGCAGCCCTGACGGCAACCCTGACCGCAACCCTGACCGCAA
>JAPUKZ010000405.1 GCA_027295405.1 Gammaproteobacteria bacterium | reverse complement strand
CTTCTGGGCCCCGAAAGTCTGTTGAGTCTTGACCCGCCAATGGGATAATAGCCCCTCATGATGAATAATCCGCCCCGGGCGATCCCTATGCGTTCAAATTGACCCCATTCGAGCAGTATAGAAAAGACCTGAGCCGCGGCGACTCTGCGTTTGATGCCGCATCCAATCGCTGGCAGGAATTGATTTACTGATATCAAGAAAGGTGCCGAGTATGAGCAACGATATCCTGCGACTTGAGTCGTTTTTTGAAAAAGTAGCCAGCCATCCGGATAAGGTCTACATGACACAGCCCATAGCCAATGGCGAGGTTGGTGTGGATCTTGGCAGTGACACAATCGATGGCCTCGGCTCGCCTGAGTCTAAAGACGTTGTCATGCCCGCCTTTGCTCTGGAACTTGGGTACACCTTTGCCAACAAGAAGACCCGGATATTGCTCGGTACCGATTTTTCAAATTTTTTGCAGTTCGACCGGTCAACGCGGTTTGCGATTCGCCACGATTTTGGCCGCCCGGGAACTCTGCAACTGGCCTACTTGACGAAGCCAGGTGATGGGCGGCTTACAGAGATGTTTTACGATAGACGCTGATACCTTCCTTGAAGGTCTCCAGTACCTTGATGTCGACAATATTCATGGCTTCCACCTTCAGGGGATTCTGATCGAGAATCACCAGATCCGCCAATTTGCCGACCTCGATCGATCCTTTTTCATTCTCCTCAAAATACTGGTAGGCGCCGTTGATGGTCATGGATTTCAGGGCTTCGAGCGCTGAGACTCGTTGCGCCTCGCCCAGTACCCGTCCACTGCGGGTGACGCGATTCACGCTGGACCAGAGCAGGCGCATCATGTCCGGCGGTACAATCGGGGTATCATTGTGGGTGGTGTACAGCATGCCGCGATCCGCCGTGGTTTTCAGTGGGCTGATACGCGACGCGCGCTCTACCCCCAATACCGAATCCCGGTGCCAATCGCCCCAATAAAAAGTATGCGCGGCGAAATAGGAGGGTATTATACCCTCTGCCTGCATGGCATCCTGTTGATCTTCGCGGACGGTCTGGGCATGGATCATGACGGTGCGTCTGTCATCAGTTCCGTATTCCTGGTTAGCTGCACGCACCGCGTTGATGAGTTGATCTGCCGCGGCATCGCCGTTGGCGTGGGCCTGCACCGGGATATTGTTGGCGAAAGCGTGGGCGATATGAGCTGCGACTTCCTCATCATCCATGCTGGGGTAACCCCGGTAGCCCGGTTCCTGACCCTGCGGGGGATGCAAATAAGCCTCCGTAAGAAACGCGGTTTTACCCTGGGGTGAACCGTCCAGCACCAGTTTGACGCCGCCAACGCGGAAGTGGTTGTGGTAGCTTCGCGCCGGGGGGAAATCGTCCATGGATGTGCCGGGCATTTGCTCATAGGCAAAGGCGATGACATCCAGATAGAGTTTTTTCTGGTCCGCGGCCTGGCGCATCAAGTTTATATCATCGGCGGAAGCAGCTCCGTCTTGCACGGTGGTAATACCGTAGCTGGCGTAGTACTGCTGAGCCGGCTGCAACAGCGCCAGACGTTGCTCGACGGTGGCTTGCGGCAGGGCATTGAATACCTGCAGCATGGCGGTCTCTTCCAGTACGCCGTCAGGTTCTGCTGTGCCGCGCCGGCGTCTGATCACGCCCCCTTTCGGGTTTTGCGTATCCGCCGTGACACCAGCCAGTTGCAGGCATTTGGAATTGCAGGCAAGGAAGTGCCCGGAAACATGACGAATGACCACTGGAATGTCGCTGGAGACCTGGTCCAGGTCTTCCCGGGTCGGGTGGCGCTTTTCTGTCAGTAGTGAATCGTCGTAACCCCAACCGGTCAGCCAGTCGGTATCCGGTTTTTGGGCCAGGCCGGCTTGCAGCAATGCCACAACGTCGTCAACGTCTTCCGCCGGACCTACCGGCGGGCTGGACACATTGACCGAGGTTTGATTGAGGGCGGTAAAGCTGATGTGACCGTGGGTATCGATCAAGCCGGGTAGCAGGGTGTTGCCACCAAGATCCTTCAGTTCTGCATTTTCGCCGGCGCTTGCCAGTACCGAGTCGCGGCTGCCGACGGCGAAAATCTTGCCAGCACGGATGGCGACTGCTTCAGCGGTGGGTTGAGCCGCGTTGACAGTGACGATGTCGCCATTGACAAAGACAATGGTGGCTGGCTGCTGTGGGGTTTGAGCCGACGTGGTAGCCGCGGTGTCAGGTTCTTTGCCGCAGCCGCTGAGAAGGGCGGCCAGCAAACTGAGTGAAGCGATCTGTCGTTGAAATTTCATAAAGGTCTCTTGTCCCTGAACGCAATAGGGGCTGACTGCGGGGGTACTGGATGTCATGGAAGTACCAGGCAATAAGGATAGTCGAGTCGAAGAAGTTTTACCTATACTGAAAGCGGGGGAGTTTGAACCATGAAATACCCGGTTGGGTAGAGGTCAAGCGTTGTGAGCGAAACCGTCACCGCCCGCGGCAGCGTCCACGGCCGCGTCCAGGGTGTCTGGTTCCGGGCTTTCACCCGTGAACAGGCACTGCAACGGGGATTGTCGGGCTACGTCCGCAACCAGGTGGACGGCAGTGTGGCCTTTGCCTTCACCGGTCCGCGAGCGGCGGTGGAACAGGTGATTGCAGCTTTGCGCGATGGCCCCCCGGCCGCGCGGGTGAATCGTATCGACGTCAGTTGGCACTCCGCCGAGGCCATGACCGGGTTTGAAACCGGCTGATCGCGGTAGTGGTTGTTGATGTAACTGGGCCGGACGCTCGAAGCTGGCGAGGATATTTATGTACTGCTGCAGGTCTGCTGAATCTTTCGACAATGCCAAAAAATCAAAACGTCCAGCGGCATCCTCGCCGTGGTCGAGCGTGCGCTGCCAGCCCAGCAGGACCTGGCTATTTATCTGTGCGGTTGCGGCGGTGCCCGGATTCGTATATTGATGGGGTCCTCAATTCCAGGATTAGTTGATGAAATCCAGGCGCGACAAGTTTTTCCGGCGTTTCTTCCAGCAGAACCAGGGCCCTCTGGTGCGATTTTTGTCGCGCCGGCTTGCAGACCCGGAGGAGGCGAAGGATATTGCCCAGGACGCGTTCCACAAAATGATGCAGTTAGACGGTGCGGAGAACCTGGAACATGCCCGGGCCTACTTGTTTCAGACTGCGGCTAACCTCGCGCTCAACCGTATCCGCAAGCGCAAGCGGCAGGAAAGTTACGTGCGGGCGGCAACGGCCCGTGGCGAGGCCGAGCAAGGGGGTACCCTGGCTTCCCCCGAGCGTGCGGCGTTGGCCCGCGAGCAGCTGGCGCAGGTGGAGGCTGCTCTGAATAAGCTGCCGCTCAAATGCCAGCGGGCTTTTTTGATGCACCGTTCCCGCAGTATGACTTACCCGGAAATTGCTGATGAGTTGGGGGTTTCCGTCAGTACGGTGGAGAAGTACATGATCAGGGCGCTTCAGCATTGCCGCAAATCGGTGCAATGGGATCCAAATTTGTAGTGAGGTAAATCTTTTGACGATTGTTATACTGGTATGAGTACAGGTTTTCCCAATGAAAGCACCCCTCCGGTGAGTCATAGCAGCCCCCGGGAAGCCGCCCTGCAGCGGGCGACGGAGTGGTTTGTGCGCCTGGACGCCAGCGCTGTCAGCGAGGAGGCCAGGGCGCAGTTTTTCTCCTGGCTGGAGGAGAATGAACTTCACCAGCAGGCCTACATCGAGATCGAGAAATTGTGGGGCAAGTTAGCCATTGTCGACCGGCTGCCCATGCCGGCGGCCAGGCCTGGCTGGCTGGAATGGCTGTTCCGGCCGAGCGGGGTGTTTGCCGGCCTGGTATTGATTCTGGCGACCGGACTGCTCTATCTGCAACTAGCAGCTCCCGCACAACAGCAGTACGCCACGGCGGTTGGTGAGCGGCGGGAATTTCTGCTGGAAGACGGCTCGCGGCTGCACCTGAATACCAATACTGAAGTAACTGTGGCTATGGACGGGAAGCGGCGTTTCCTGCAATTATTGCGGGGCGAGGCCTATTTCGATGTGGCCCACGATCCCGCCTGGCCCCTGGTAGTACAGACCCCGGGCGGTCTGGTACGGGTGCTGGGCACCCGCTTCAATATTCGCGAGACCGAACACGGCAGCAGGGTGACTGTGATCGAAGGGGTGGTGGCGGTTGCCGCTGAAACTGCCATGGATAGCGCTTTCGACCCCCTGTTCGAGGCGGATATAATGCTGACGGCCCAGCAGCAGAGCACCCTGGAACACAATGCACAGCCCACCTCGCCGCAACTAACCACAGCGGACAGTGTCCTGGCCTGGCGCGAAGGTCGGTTGGTGTTTGACGGGGTGACGTTGGCGGAGGTTATTGCCGATATTGATCGCTATTTCCCGGGCACCATCCGCCTGGATGATCCCTCCCTGGCCGAGGAGGAGGTGTTCGGCATTCTGGATCTGCAGAACAGATCGGCCACGCTGAAGGCGCTGGAGGCGACCTTCAAGGTGCAGGCTGTGCAGGTTTCAGATCAGCTGACCTTGATCAAGCGTCGCCTTGGCTCACCCTGACATGCTAAGTTAGGAGTTAACACACCACAGGTAAAAAGCATTGCCAAGCTGCCGTACAGCCTTGTGTTTGTTGCTGCTAGTGTTACCTTCCGTTTCCTCCATTGCCCAACCGGTTGCGGATGCGCGACTCTACGAGTTCGCGATTCCAGCACAGGCATTATCTCCGGCGCTGCTGGCCTTTGCCCGTACCACCGGCGTGTCTTTGCTGGTGGCCAAGCGTGAGTTGGAGAAGGTGCCGGCTCCCGCCCTGGAAGGCCTGATGACCGCGCCCGAAGCTCTGCAGCTGTTACTGGCTGATACTTCCCTGGGCTTCAGGTTTGTGGACCGCAAGACCGTCTCGATTTCGGCTGATCATCGTCTGGCAGAGTTGGATTCGGGGGCCGCAACCGGCGAGCCTGCGCCAGCCGCAAGCGGGAATGGAGAAATTGGCCCGATTGAGGAAATATTGGTTTCATCCCGGCGTCGCAGTGAAAATCAGCAGTTGGTGCCGATCCCGATCAGCGTGTTGCTACAAGACCAGATCGAAGACGCGGACATACGCAACTTGCAGGATGTGGCGCTGCGCGTGCCGGGCTTGACTGTCTCTTACTTCAGCCTGGGGCAACCCAATATCCACATGCGGGGCATCGGTTCCAACGACGATAGTGCCGCCCTGGACAATTCGGTGGTACTTTTTCTGGATGATATTTATGTGGGGCGCATATCCACGATCGACGTGAACATGCTGGACCTGGATCGCATCGAGGTGTTGCGCGGTCCGCAGGGCAC